>NZ_QTVH01000025.1:0-37395 GCF_003435975.1 Clostridium sp. AF36-4
ACAAGTATAATTTTTTTCAAAAACCTCTTGACTATTTATAGTTTGTCATCTCCTTTGAAATTTAAACATCTCTTGTGGCATATGCATTTTGCATATTTTTTCATGCATAAATCCATGGTTTCATTTCTATTTTTTGTTTAAATATAACGGCTTTTCTCCCGGAACTATTAGTCTCATACACCACCATATGTATATATTGCTTATTTTTCACATTCTGATATTTCGTAAAATATATACCAATTTTATGAAACCCATTTACCTTTTTTCTTATTCTATTACCCTGAATCACAAAATATCTACTATTTTTATTAATTTCATCTTTGACAATTCTACTCATAGGAGAATTAAATAAGAAAACACCATAAATAGATATGGCATCTTGATACCTAAGCATAGCATATGGTATATTGTACGCATTAACTGCCTTGTAATTATATGCCTTAGACTCCATAAACACCTCATACATATGTTGCATAACACTATTCTTTAAATTTATTCCTGTAATTTCTCTAATATCTTGCTTTATCTTTCTCCATTTAGTTTCAATAATGTTTTTTATCTTTTCAGACTCTTTCGTGTTTTTTCTTATCTCTATATTTCCCAACCTTGATGGTTTGTAAAGTGAGCAATTTTTCATTTCATGCTCATTCCAATATGGAAATCCTTCTACCGGCCGCCCTGCATGTTTTGCATAAAGGACTACCTTGCGAGTTACCTTCTGCATCATTTCCGCTCCATACATATTTACAATTTGAATTGGATTTCCACATTCCGGGCAAATAGCATGCAATGAAAGGCCTTTACCTTTCCTCTTTATATAATAAGGATACATGTGGTATGTTTGTTTCTCAAATTCATCAACTGAAAGTTCTAGTGCTACTCCCTTGTTTATTGCAAAAACATTCATTTAATCACTTCCTATTCTAAACAATAAATATTTTTTCCATAACCCCATTCTCCATATCATCAATACTATAAATCGTATCCATGACCTCGAATGTTTCTCTCAAATTACCTCTTGCACTCTTCCAGCCGATTCCGTCTGTAAACCACACAAAGGTAAAACCATCTATAGTATCCGCCTCCTGAGAAAGCATCTTGTAGCTTCGTGCAGTCTCATTAAGTTTTGAGCCACCGCCACCATAGAAGTTTGTCTCAATAGCATAAATCATCTTATCCGTCTTGATTACGAAATCAAATCTCTTAGCTGCCTTACCCTCATTAGAAAGTGCTGACAAATCAATGTTCCACTTTTCTTCAATGTCCTTAAGATACATTTCCTTAAAGTAATTTACATCCTTCTCAAAGCCTGCTGCCACAATATATTTTTCAACCAAATCTTCCATCTGATGACCACCACGATTTTTACGGCCGTTAGAATCCAATCCAGTTTCGATACCCAGTGCATAATCCACAAGATTATTTACCAAATGATTTGCAATCATATCAAACAATCCTGTCTTTCGCATGAATACTTTATACTGCTCCACACTGTAATTCATCTTCTTAAAATTATATAAGAACGCTCCTTCTTCATCCTGGGCATATATTTCACGCCCTCTTACCGCAAGAAGCAGTGGAACACATTGTAATGTTTCCGGATACTTTGTCACTATTTTCTCAAATTCTGCCTCAATATTTTTTGAGCCAATCAAAGAATTTAAAATATTCAGTTCCACCTTGATTTTTTCTACATTTCTTATGACTTTTTCAAAGTCAATATAGTAATCATAACTTGATATACTCGGTCTGAATTTACTTAACCATTCATCAAAATTTCTATTTGTCATTTGCTACCTTCTCCAATCTTCTTTTTGATATCTCCATATATTCTTCATTTACATCGATTCCAATAAATTTCCTTCCAAATCGCACCGCCTCTACTCCGGTTGTCCCGGAACCACAGAAAGGATCCAATATCACCTGTCCTTCCTCAGTGGAAGCTAAAACAATTCTTTCCAGCAGATACTCTGGTTTCTGTGTTGGATGCTTTCCCTCCTTTTTTTCCGATGGCTTTGTCAATGAGCCTGTCCACACATCCTTCATCTGTTTTCCACCATTCATTTCCTTCATCTTCTGATAATTGAAAAAATGCTTGGACTTCTTATCCTTTTTTCTAGCCCATAAAATAGTTTCCGTAGAATGTGTAAAACAACGGCACGCTAAATTGGGTGGGGGATTTGTTTTCTGCCATGTAATGTTATTGATTATTTTGAAACCTTCCTGCTCCAATGCCATACCAATCGAATATATATTATGCAATGTTCCTGATATCCATATCGAGCCATTCGGCTTTAATACTTTTTTACATAACCTAATCCATTTTCTGTTAAACTTGTGTTTTTCTTCAATGCTTGTTTCGCTCTCTGAAAGTTTATCCCACGAGCCTTTATTTACTGAAACCATTTTCCCGCCCTGACAAGTAATTCCGTCATTGCTTAAAAAATACGGAGGATCTGCAAATATCATATCTACAGATTCCGGCTTCATCTTTGTTAGAATTTTAAACGAATCCCCCACTATTAATTGAGATTCCTCTGTTTCAAAAAATAATGGCACCTTTTTTGTAAATAAGTTTTCCATTATCTCAACTCTCCTCTAATAATTACATATAATTACTTCTTCACCAACTCTGTTTGATGCATCTGAATTAATCATACGTTTTACACTTACAACATCTATCTTGTACCCCTTGTTTCCATACAGTTCATTGATTAACTCCGTATTATGATTTGTAAGCATGCAATAGCATCCTTTGGCTGTTAATTCGTCATAAAACTTTGATAACCGTCTATGGCTTTCTATATCAAAGCCTTCTTTTGTATAAGATTCGAAGGACGTTGGATTCAATGGCGCATACGGACTATCCAAGAAAATAAAATCTCCCTTCTTGGCACTTGCAGAAATCTCCTGAAAATCACCATTCATAATTGTTATTCCCTGAAGATACTCTGAAACCTCCATAATTAAACTTTCGTCAACAGAGGACCTGCGGCTGTTATTATAAGGAACATTAAACAAACCTTTGCCGTTCACACGGTATAAGCCATTAAAACAATGCTTATTTATAAACACAAACAAAGCTGCTAACTCTACATCATATTCTGCCTTCATTAACTTATCATTATAATGCTCCCGTAATGAATAATAATATTTCTTACCATCTTCCCACATTTCTTGATCGAGTTTGTTTATCACCTTCAAAAACATATCCGGTTCATTACATATCTGTCTATAGGCATTTATCAATGCCTCATTTATGTCATTAATCAAAGCATTTTCAGGTAGTAATCCAAATACAACTGCGCCACCACCTACAAATGGTTCAATATAATTATTATATTTTTCAGGCATTCTCTCCTCTATTTGCGGAAGCAGCTGCCGTTTACCACCAGCCCACTTCACAAATGGAGCGACCTTTGAATTACTCATTTTGATTCCTCTTCTCTATGTCCAAATAGACAACCTTTTTCATATCCATTATACTTGCAAACATCGAAAATAACAACAAAAACCTTCTTGCGTTATCAATTATGAGGCTTTTGAAAAACAAATATATACTCATGTGCCAAAAGCAAAAAATTGTTATTCTGTCTTTTCCAATAATCCGTTGCGCGACAATTATGTTGTTCTTTAATAATAATCTCCTTATTCACAAAACCTGCCTGTAAAAAACATTCCATCATACGAAACCCTAATGGAATAACTTTTCCGCGTTTCCGTACATCCCCCATCATTACAGCACACATCTTCCCATTTTTCAGAACCCGAAAAGATTCTTCTGCCACTTTTTTCATTTCAATCAAAAAGTCATCTACATCCAGCAACGAAATATCACCTTCTATCTCTTTACTATATTTAATAATGTTGGAATATGGGGGATGAGTACAAATAAAGTCAATTCGGCTATCTTTGATAAAATGCAAATCCATGGCACTCCCATTCTTGGCAAATATTTTCGAATTTGTATCGCATCGGAATTGTAAATTTTCTTGAGCTATAGAAACGGATTGTGGATTGATGTCAACACCTACTGCATGACGATTGAGCAGTTTTGCCTCTATCAAGGTTGTTCCACTCCCCATAAATTGATCTAAGACCCAGTCTCCCGGTTTTGAATAACGAAGTATTAGATTTCTTGGTACATACGGAGACCAATTTCCCCGATATTTTCCTGAATGTGTTGCCCAACGGCCCCTGTCCGCAAAAGACCAGATTGTTGTTGATTCAAGATTAAAATTAGTTGGTTGTAAACTTATAAGCCATTCCTCCTTCCGATGCTCATTGCTTCATACGTTGCAAAAAGCACTCACACTTCTTTCTCTCAGATGATACCACTAAGTCTACATCATTTTATATAAAAAATCCACCCTTATTTCCACTTTCACAATAAGTGAATTTATATAAGCCTCTTCTCATAAGATAATATTCACAAATAATGAAAGAGGCATTGATATGTATTTTGAAAATGCCATTGAGCTATACCATGTTATAGGTACAAATATAAAACATTATAGAGAACAAGCTAACTTGACACAAGTTCAACTTGCAGAACAAGCAAAGATAAGCATCAGTTATCTTTCTAAAATTGAAGCCACCGGATGTGATAAAAGCGTTTCCATATCTGTTCTTAATCAAATTGCAAATGTACTTAGTGTTGAGATTAATGAATTTTTTAAGGAGGTATCTACTTATGACACATATAATTAACTATTCATTGCCTTTAGGTGACCGTATTTCCATGCGTAAAAATCTAATTCAGACTTTTTTATGCGAATCTCCTGGTATAGGAACAGGCGATGATGCATCACGTTATCAATACAATGTTGAACAATTTGGTGATTATGGCGTTTTTCTTAAACGTCCAACCCAACTAAATAAAGGATTTGATTTTACTGTAAATATTAAGGGCCTTTTTTTCAAAAAAAATCGCCGGTATTCTAATCCAAGCCACCAAGACATTATAGATGCTTTAACCGATTGTAAAATCAATTTTACTCAAACCTATCCTATTATCGCACAAAAACTGCAAGAAATATATGAGTGCAACCCTGTTTCACTCACTCCGTCTGGTGCAACTTTCCGTGATTATGCCGGTAATGAACATCCTATCGAAATCATTTTATTAGCTGTAAAATGGTTATTTATGGAACAGGATTGTGCATATTGGAATTATTCAGGACGTGCCATGTTCTATGGCGTTCTGCAAGAAAACGAGCTAATTTAATACTTAAGAATCCATAGCAGCTTCCAACCATGCTTTCTTGGCATCTAAAGCGTTTGCAACAGCGGATTCTACTGTTTCTCCACAGGTAATACATCCCAGAAGTTCCGGAAATGAAACAACCCCCCCTCATCCTTATCCTCTACAATTTCCATGCGATAATTCATTAACAAATAATCATTAAGCGTTTTCATCATTCACCGCCTCACTTTCCACAATCTGCTTTACCATTTCTATATATATCTTTTTGATGGGTTCATGCTTCGGTATCGTAATCGGCTGGCATCCGGCTTTTCTGAATGTGTAATGACTGCTCCCACCTTTTGGGACATTCATCTTATAGCCATAACTCTCCAAAACTTTCCGTAATTCATCAAAACGGAGAGCCTTTGACAAAGTACATATTTTTCTTAATAGCTTATCCCCAAACCATCCCATAATGGCTTCTTTCCTCCTGTTTCATCCAGGCAATTTCTGCATCAGTCATCCATCTCATCTTCCCAGTCATCGTAAGCTTCATCATAACCATAGTCATACGCTTCCTCGCTATCTACATCACCAAATTCGTCAATTGCATAATCCTCTGCATAGTCATCTGCATAATCATCCGCATTGTCATAGTCATACATTTCGGAACGATAGCCTGTGCTGTGATCAGTCTTAGACGAATACTTTCCAGTGCTATGGCTTGAATTTCCAGAACTGTAACTACTTGTAGAGTCCGAATTATATGTCGATCCTGACGATGTGCCATACGAGGACCGGTAACTTGACGGTTTATGTAAATAACAATAACTACTGCCTGCCGCCTGCGTATTATCGCATCCCGGCTTAATACATGTCGGCTCATCATTTCCAAATGCCCCACCGATTAAACCTATAATAACAAAGAAACCAATTACGCCTAAAACCTTGCCTAAAAATTCTGCTCCCGAATTGTTCATATCAGACACCATCCTTTCGCTTTACAGTAATGATTTTTCATACGATGTTCTTTTTCTTTTCTCTTTGGTTGTCTTTGATTGTATAATACATTCCCAGCTGTCCAATAATCATCCCACTCGCACTGGATTTTGCTTTTATTTTATAGCTCTAAAGCGACTGTAACTTCAATCTATTGTATTTTTTTCGAACATTTTTTCGTGGTGTCACATATATTTAACAGATATGAATGTACATAATCCACCGTATTTTAACAAGTTGGTGATTATCCTGACGGCAGCACACTAAAATGTGTTTAGTAGCAAATTAGTAGCAAAGAAAAAGTCCAGGAACGCCCTGTTTATAAAGCTTCCCAGACTTATGGATACTATTCAAACTCAATTCTGATACCTATATATTGTGGTTTACCATTTCGTTGGAATAAGTATCTTGTATGATAATCCTACTTATTCCAGTGTTTTTTCGAGTTTTCAGGATTTTTTGCTTACATTTTGCTGACAAGTTTTTATATCTTCTTCTCCACATTCAGCAGTTCAGCCAGCAAAGCATATTTAACAAACCATGTTGAACTAATCTTGAGCTAATTATATTCAAAAATTAATCTTTCAATGCTAATACTTCCAAAATTTATAACGGCTGTCTCTTAAATTTCTTTGCCTTTTCTCATATTTTCGTTCAAAATATTCATCTATATTTTTGTTTGAATAATCACCCTCCAATTCGAAATTGTATTCATGCATAGTCATATTATAAATATCAATATTCTTACGTTGTGCAAACCGATATAAATATTCTTGGTTATCAATTGGCATCCTGCATCCAATATATATTGCTTTTATTGGAAAGAACGGAATCATATTACCATATATTTTGCAAATATCTACAGGTATTAAAAGCCGCCACTCATTTTCATATTTCCACGATGAAGACTTTGTCAGAAAAGAAAGCAAAATACTTTTTTCAAACTCCATTTGCTCATATGCTGTAAATGGTATCTTATTTACATATTTATATACTTTTCTTTTGCTTAAAACAACTTGTCTAGCACCGTATTCGCATGGTAGCAACCCTCCTAGAACCATTGCATTTTCCTTATTATCCATAATAGATTTTGTCAAATCATACTCAATGCAAAACCCTTCATGATTCTGAGCATAATGAGACCATAATTCCATGTAGGATGTCAGTTTAAATTTGTTAATATCTGAAAATGATGTAATTCTCACAACGCTTTTACGCAATTCTTTCATTCTCTGTTGATATTTTATCGCAAAACTATGTAATGCTTCTCCAATCTCGTCACTACCCTTCCGAAATTCTCTTAAAGCTGCATCATAACATATGTGACTAACTACGCTATTAAAAGTACTATAGACATTCTCCCTTTCCCCACTTCCACAATGGCTGTTTTTTAATTTATTGAGTTCTTCTAATGACAATATACCACGATTCACCGCATCAGTTTCCGATAAATATTCCACCAGCGACTGTTTCAAATATTCCATTTTGTTCGCACATAACACACAATCAAATGGGTCGTTAAAATTATTAGGGTCATTCATAAATACTTCATTTGCTTCTAAACATTTTAAACTATTTTGATTAAACGGATAAAACTTGAACAAACTTTTAGGAATATGTTCCATTTTATCTGTATATCCATCCCACAAAGCCTCAAATAAATTTATTCTGTCAGTAATGGCATATTGTATTCGATCTTTTATCCAAGCTTTCTCCCATTTTCCCTTATAAAATTTACTTCTATAATCGTCACTATTATAAAATGACGTTTCTCTACTATATTCCCATTTTTGCGGTTCTCTACGCATTAACTCACCTCGTTAATTAGCCCTTATAATTGTCTATTTTTCTTACATTATCAATAGTCAAACTACCAAATACATCTTCTTTCGACTCTTCATAAACTAATATATTTAATTCCAACACCTATATATTATGTTTAACTGCTCCTTTGAAGAATTATTCTGAATGTTTAGGCTGTTTATTCTTACGCTAGCGGGTTTGACAAACTCACGAATTTTTTCATCTTTCTGATTGATACTATATTCGTAAATCCCCTGCATATTAAACATTTATTTTTCCGTCATCTTTCTCATTAGTATATTTCAGACTTTTACCAAAAGTTAATTCTGTATTAATTGAACAAATGAACAACATTCAAAAGCGGACATATTTTCCATTTTTACCTCTGCTCAAAACTAATAATTACTTTCGGATTTTTCTCAAGTTTTGCACCCAACCATATACGCAAATCATCACAGATAACATCATTCTGTATCACTTGTCAAATCCTCATCATCAACTGCTTCATCAATTTGTTCTTTCGAAACATTTTGTATATGAATACCCATTCCGACAAATTTCTTTCTTATACATTCCGCTCTTTTCTCCAAAAATTGTTCATACTCTTCCGAACAAAAATACTTATAGCATTCCTCATCAATAATATGTTTATGTAACACGTCTTTAAAAGTTTTTTCCGAAATACACCTTGTTTGCAAAATTTCAGATATATACTTTCTTGTATCTTTATTACTGATAAAATTATTAGCTTCACTTGTTAAAAATGTGTAATTGAATATTGAATTAATACTTTCACCAGCCACTCCTTTATATTTTGCTTCTGGAAAAATATGATGAATTTGTGATGTTTCTATATTCTCACCCACTCCAACTATCTTATTCTCGTAAAAATCACTAGGTTTTTGAGCATTAATCAAACACAATACCGCTTTACCAAAAGCACTCTTCTTAGTAATCGTAATATATTTACGTGTATTCCATAATATTCCGTCAGAAACACCTGATGGCTCTTGATCACTTATAATCCACTTGAGAAGTAATTGATAATCTTCTTTTAATTTATTATCTGTGCCCTCTGTGTACCGCGAGACCAATGCTGTATAAAAAAAGAACAACTTGATTTTTTGCTCGATATTCGCTTTGACATCAATTCTCAAATTTTTATAGTCTCTATTAACTAAAACCGCTGTAAATAATGGAATAACCGGTTTGTATGGTAGCAAAAATAAACTTTTTCGCGTCCCTGCTCCAAAATCATCCAACAATCCCATTGTTGTAGACATACTTTCTATTACGCGGTTCCAGTAATTATCAATATCATGTTTTTCCAAGCCATCAGCCAATTTGCTCTTTTTGGGCGACTTTCCTGATAACAATGCAATTGTTTGCAACACCAATGTTTCATCAACATCTAATACTTTTTTTACATATTTCGTTTTCTCTGCATCTTTTACCATACTTTTCAAGTCTATTGATTGTCTCATGAACTTCGCAACACATATATCAAATGCAGATAATTTTAGTCCTGTCGAATTAATTGTTTGAAACACTTTGCATACTGCATCTAATGTCAGTTCCTTTGGTAAGATAACAACAGGAAATTCATACTCAAATATTGTATCTAGATAATCGCCTATTTTACAATCCAAAAAATCATAAATTTCTTCTTTTTCTTGATTCTTTCTAATACTATCTTTGTATGGTTTTAATAATTCACGCATAGCCTTTGCATCTTTAATATATGATAATGGCATAAGTCCCTTATCCAACATTTGATCAGGAAAGTCCATATGCTTTTTATCAATTATTAATTCAGCAAACTCAATTTCTTCTACACTACTATTTTTATCTAATTCCATCAACCTAATATAATCTAAAAAGTAACTCTTATTTCCTAAATTGTAAAATGCACAATAACATGATGTCAATCGTTGCTGTCCATCCAAAACAAGGTGCTCAACATTCGCCACCTGTTTATCCTTTGTTGTGTTTTCAAATGATTTTTCAGGAATTATAGGATCATTATAATCAACAGCCAAAAACAGCAATGAGCCGGCAGGATGATCACATTGAATAGAATCGAGTAATCTTTTAACTTTAGACGCTTTCCATTTATAATCTCTTTGAAATGATGGCAGTCTTAATTTCCCACAATCAATATCTGCTAACAAATCTTTCAATTTCCACTTTGTTGGTGTAAAATTTCCCATATCAATACCTCCTTAATCTAGTGCTTACCTTTTCATCTTTTTTATTTAAACATTTGTCATTACATCAAACACCGTTTCCTCCACCACTCTCACGCATTCATCGGTATTTTTCTTAATATCATTTCCCCAAAACCGAATTACAGTCCATCCTTCAAATAACAATTTCTTGTTAATCTCATCATCCCGTTCCCGGTTTCGTGATATTTTACTAATCCAATACTCTCCGTTATTGCTTTTCTCTAATCGCGGCTTTAAGACTTCCCAGTCTTTCCCATGAAAAAACTCTCCATCGCAGAATATCGCAATTTTGTACTTGGTCAACGCAATATCTGGTTTGCCTGGAATATCTTTGTAGTTTTTGCGATAGCGATACCCTTTCTGCCACAACGCTTTCCGCAGAATAACCTCTATCTTAGTATCTTTTGAGTGAATATGTTGCATATTTTTCCGCCGTTGCTCTTTTGTAAGGTTATCCATCACATCACCTCTGTACCTTTAAATCAAATCCTGCATCAATACCTGCCGATTCACACTAAAAATTTCAGACAGTCTTTTATGGCTATATGGCACTTTATTATGCTGTTCAACCATTTTAATCATATTTGTAACACTGATTGCTGAACCATTTACTCCAGTTGCATCAACTACCGACTGTATCTGTTTATCGATATTTTTCCCAAAACCGCCTGCTATATAGGAAAAAAATGCCAGCCTTTTTGAAGAGTCACTATAATTGGACAAATTCTCGATATAATTGTGAACCATCCGGTTATAATGATCATTACTGATTGTATACTTATGATATGCTTTATTATCAAGAATCGCCTGATAACCATCACTGTCTGATAACAAAAGCACATCCGGTGTAAGACCAATCGGGCCTACATGCTTTGCTTCATATCCAAACACGTCCTGAAACAATTCTACCGTAGCCTTTTCAAATTCTGTGGCTTCATCACGTCCTTTAAATGCCATTTCAAAGTATTTTGTCATAAACGCACCAACAGAACCATTTGGATATGTTTCCACCAACACATTTTCCACTGTTTTCCCATCAATTCCTGTGACCTGTACGATATAATCAACAATCATTGGTGTAATTCTTGTAATCGGTCTTTGCAGAGATTCCGTAATATACGCCTGCATTATCTTCTGCCTTGCAATCATTGCTGCTGTTACGGTTTTGGTTAATGCAAGATTCCGATTATCTTTTTTATGTTTTGGATCTAATCCATATTTTCTTTGAAAATACTCATGCTGCTCAGGACGGTCAATAAACTTAGGAATGTCTTCCAATATCTGTTTAACCTCTGAAATTTTCTCTTGCAGCACAGCAACTTTTCCACCATCGCGTTTTACCAACTGCGTATATTCCAGCCAATTTATCAGTGTATTAGCAAGATCTGTAAGATGACTGTACGGATGCTCTGGATTAACACTCCCCTTTGATGACTTATACTTTTCAAAAAAGTCTTCTTCAAGGCAACTATCTCCATAACTACGAAATTGTTCAATCCTATCCACAATATAATTGAAACATTTTGTACTTTCGTTTTCTGCTTCCGTCACAACAATTTTAGCAATTTCTTCCTCTGTCAGATAAGCAACTCTCGCATCCATCAATAGTTTTAACAAAAATCGGAAGGGACGGATTTTAAATCTTGGAGCGACCTGCACTCCGCGTCCAATGGAAAACGCAGAAGGAAACTGATATTTCAGTATCTGTCCTTTCAAAACTTCAACTGGAGAATCTCCACTCATAATTGCTTCTCCTGCCAGTGTCAATTTAATCCTGCCAGTTGACTCCTGCGTAAATATCAAACCAAGGCTGACAAGCCATGCCTTATATGTTCTTGCACCTCCACCAGTCTGGTCACGCCGTTCACCTTTTCTTTTCAGCCCTGCCTGCTCCAATGCATCCTCGTATGCTAAATGAGAATTTCTCTGACCATCCCATTCTTCATTCAACGACAAGTCCGCAAATGCAGCAAGCACCTCAGGAATTGAATTTAATTTTCGTTTAGGGCGTGTAACCCACCAATAGTTTAACATGCAACCACTCCTTTAGTACTCCAACGTATAAATACCATCTTCAAATTTCTTAAATACTACTGTTGTGCCATCGGCTGTTTCGAGCATCTGCTTTGTAATATAAGTTCCATCTGGCACGCCTATCTTATGACGTATCCATTCACCGATAATAGCGTTGCTCTCTGGTGTTTCTAAGGCCTTACCATTTGCCTGTGCCTGCCGCATATAAAATGCGTCATAATCTTGTGTAACTACCTTAAACACTGGATATGTTCCATCTTCATTTTTCTTAGGAAAAAATCCTGTTTTTTGGTCACCAGTATTATACGGAATATATGCCTGGTTACGATTTCGTTTATAACCATTTTTACGAATGCCCCAATTTACCCCAGAACCGTATCCAGTATCACTTCCATCCGCTTTTAACAATGAAACCTCAATACTGTCCACCGGCTCCAACTCTTGATAATGCTCCCACGTTAAGTTCTCCAAGTTTGTATCTGCAATATCCTCTTCCGCACTTCTTTTCACTGAAAATGACACTTTTTCTTTTATTAATTCATCAAAGCAATCGATTGTGTCTTTCAATAAACTTTTATAATATCGATTTGCCTCTTGCGGATTGCAGGAATCCATACATTCGCGGCGAGCAAAAAATGCATTCATCGTATAATTTGCAGAACCATTATATGCTTCTACGGCTTTATTTCCTTTGCACCAAATATATACTTTAGAATGCACCTGCTTTCCTTCGACTATATAACGGCAGGTAACTTTAGGCATTCCTGAAACGCTATTCAGCCTTTTAAGCAGTAAACAGATCTTCTTATGCTTTTTCAATGTAAGTCCTGCACCTCTTATCATTCCTAAAATAATATCCACTTTAATATTGGCTACATATTCCTTGTTTTTCCCATCAAACAACTTAATTAAATGACTGGAAATACGTTCTACATCAGTAAATGCTGTAACAATTTTGAGATGATTACATGCCTTTCCATCTTTTTTTGCAGGTGCAAATAAAATTTGCTCTTCAAAATTCTCTGTGTACATTCCTTACTCCTTTATACTTGGTTCTATACTTTCGTATTCAATTCCAGCAAAGGTTTTTAATATTGCCTCAAAAATAATTTTGGCACCTTTTGCCGGAACAGCCATGCCAATCTGCTTTCTCACTGATTCTTTTGAACCTTCAAAAATGTAATCATCTGGGAAAGTCTGAAGTCTTGCCCGTTCACGATTTGTCAATGCTCTTGGTTCTGAATAATGATACATATGCGTACCACCGCCTCCAGAACCAGTCACCGTATATGCCGGCTTGCTTGGATCAAGGCGTTTGTAAATCTGACTTATTTTTGCTCCCTTTACTTTCAACTGCAATTCTTCCGGCAAATCTGCCGTAAATGCATTCTGTCCTGGTTTAATATATGACAGCCGTTTAATAACCTGTGGAGACTGTTTCGTCAATTCATTGTTTGCTGCATCCTTTGTAATAGGCGGATTTTCTATAGCGTTTTTACAGGTTACATCTACATCTTTATACAATGCTGGACTTGGAATTTTAAACTCAAAAGGTAAATCCTTGCGAATCCCAACAATTATCACTCTATGACGTGCCTGGGGAACTCCATACTCCTCAAATTTATACAAATTGGGATAGATTCTATACCCAGCTGTTTTTAAATCTTCTTGTATCTTTTTAAATGCTTTTCCCTCATTTGCACTCTTCAATCCCCCCACATTCTCCGCCAGAAACCATAATGGCTGATATCTCTTAAGCACCTTGACCCCATATGTATATAAGGGACCAAATGTTCCATCAAAACCTTTCTGTTCTCCAACTACCGAAAAGTCATTACATGGAAATCCAAAGGCGAGTGCGTCAATATCTCCCAGCTTATCAATATCAAGTTGTCTTACATCACCACATATAACGCTCTCTTTATCTTCCGGGCATATATTTCTTGTATAAGTATTGCATGTATCCTGATCATAATCATTTGCCCATTTATGTATAATCTTATATTCTGGATCTTCAATTTCTGCTGTTGTCGCACCTAGTGCTAAACCACCTGGTCCGCAAAACAACTCTCCCATTCTAAACTCTTTCACTATATCTACCATCAAATTTTTTCTCCATTTGCCAAAATAAATTCTCTGCTAAATTGAGCGCCAAGCACCTCTGCAATTTTGTCCAAATCATCCACCGTAAAACTTTCACGCTTCATTTTGGAATTAAAACTTTGAGGCGATTTACCAAGTCGTCTAGCAAGCTCTGCTTCGCTCACGCTGCACCTTACGCATAACACTTTAATCTGTTCTGCTATTGTCATTTGCTATTCCTCCTGATAACTGTCATAACAACTCTTTATATCAAAATTATAAACGTATTCATTGATAATGTCAAAATATTTTTTTAGCACACCTCTATATTTGCATATTTGTACAAAGTCCCTTTTTCAGCATTTCTGAAAAGTCTGTTTACTGCTTGCTTTCACCACTTTACCCATTATCGACAAGAAAACATCAATCGTACTTTCTTCCCACCCTGCCAACCATATCAACGTCTGGATTTCTTCCTGCGACAAATTTATGCCACGTAGAAATTTCAACATCTTTTCCATCTGCCGGTTCTGATAATCTGTCAATCCATTCACTTTTATCCCCCCGTTTCTTTTGGCTGTACTCGTGTAAAATGTCAAATTATCTGTTACCGTTTGGACATCATGTCCAAACACAAATTATTTTCTTTGCTCTCACGTTTGGACAATTTGTCCAAACGCAAAAATACCGTTGTTTTTCCCTGTCCTGTCTGGACATTATGTCCAAGCGTACCATTTTTGTCCCATTTTTCATCAATTTCAATGTATATTTATAGCACATAAAATGCACATTTTTCTTGTTCTTTTATGCCTTGCAAGATACGCATCCTGTGTCCACACGGATGCACATCAAAGGATTATCCTTGGATGTCCTTGCAAGGGAAAACTCCCTTGAACCCTTTTTTACTTCGCCGTACATACAATCTCGTGCCACGAGATTGTAATCACAGATAGGCCAAAATCACCATCTGAAGTTCTCCGGTATACCGACTTTCTCTAAATACTCCTGTCTTGCCTTCTCTCTTTCCTCTGGCGTTCCAGCCGTCTTATATCGGGTATACAGTTCCCGTTTCACCATTGCTTCCAGTTTCTCCTGCAATCGTGATCGTATCCTATCCTCATCCCATCGAATATCTGCCAGAAAATATTTCACTAAATCTATAAATAATTCTTCCGGGATTGTAACATTTTTCTTTTTCTCCATATTTTTTCCTTTCTCTGGTTATTTTTCTGCCAGCAAAACACAACAACGCAACAATGTAGGACAATGGCTTTTGCGGTGTTGATTTCTCAAAATCTTCGATTGCAACACCGTATTTTCCTATGGCTTGTATTGTTGCGTTGTTGCCTTGCGACTAAAAATATTTACTATCTAAAATCCAATACCAGGCATTATTTACCTTTTTGGATTTTATTTGCAGTTCCTTTTTTACCATTTCCATCGTACGCCAGGAAATGCCTCTGTCTCTTGCTTTTTCCTGTATCTGAGATACTGCTGCTTCTTTTGTAGTGCAGCTTAAAGAAACCAACAAATCTTTTGCCTCTTCCTGCTTGCTGGTTTTTGGTGCAAATCCGCCAGCCAGTTCATCCTCGGTTATGTCGTAATCACCTTTCCATGTAAATACTCCATCAGTCAGAACAAAGGACTTGGCATGCCCTCGTTCTGCCAGATTATTTTTTATCTGTATCATGGCACGCCGGTTTTCCTGTCCCTTTACTCTGCCAACCAGCAACACACTTCTCGCCACAGCAAAGAAATCAATAGAACCCATTCCTCGATAGGCAATTTTCCCGCCGGCATTTTTATTCATATGACCGATTAAAACAATAGCACAGCCGGTCCGTTCTGCCACCTGCCCCAGATGTTTTGTCATATCTCTTGCTTCATTTGCACGATTCATATCCATTTTGGCGCCAAGATATGCTTGTATCGGATCCAGAATCATAAGCTTTGCTTTTTCCTTCAAAATTGCCTGCTCAATTCGTTCATCCAGCATACTAAGAGATACATCCGTTTCGTCAATCACAAAAATGTTATTGCAGTCAGCCCGTGCCTTTTCAAGTCTCGGCTTTACAGTATCAGCCAAGCCATCTTCTGCCGTCTGGTAAATAATATGCAGTGGCTGTTCCGGTTTCATATGTTCGTCCAGCCCCTGTCCTTTGGAAAGAACTGCCGCAATGTTCAATACGAGTGTAGTTTTTCCCTCTCCGGGATCACCCTGAATGATTGTTAGTTTGCCATATGGGATAAATGGATACCAGAGCCACGATATTTCCTTCGACTCAACATCCGACATATTGATTATTTTTAAGTTTGTCTCATCCATATCAACCTTCACCTCCCTTCTTTTGAGCAGTTTTCGTAAGCATTTCAAGTATTGTTTTCAAAGCAATTACATCCTCTCCAGATAACACGCCGGAAAAATCCTCTTCCTCGAATTCTTTCAAAGCATCTGCAATCCTTGCCAGTTGTTCCTTCATCTTATCCGAAGTACGAATGTTACCCTTTACCAGAATTTTCTGATATAGACAGCTTTCAATAAAGTAATCTGATTTCTTTAGTCCGGACAGTTCTATCCTTTTTTCAATCAAATTCTTTTCCTGTTCTGTTACACGAAAATTCAAAATAATATTTCGTTTTCTTGCCTTTTTCCCATCGTTACTTTTCAATGTATGGGACGACTGTGTTGTTCTCCTGTATATTTTATCTGCCATGATTTTCACTTCCTTTTCGCATCGCACTCAGTCTATCAGCCATATCTTTTTGCACCGATGGATACAAATGTGCATACCGCATCGTAACTGTTTCTGATTCATGCCCCAGCCTCTCTGCTATCTGAACCGGCGAAAATCCAAGTTCAATCAACGCTGCACAGGCACTATGCCTTAAATCATGAATTCGAATTCGCTTTACGCCACTTGCCTTCGCTCCACGATCCATTTCATGATGAAGATAACTTTTGGTGATATTGAAAATTCTCATGTCCTTATCCGGTTTATAAAGCATTCCCAGCAAATCTTCAATTTCATCACACAAAAAATCTGGCAGATCTATGATTCGGTTTCCTTTTTCCGTCTTCGGCGGCATTATTTTCTTTTCTCCATGAACTACCTGAAGCTGCTTATTGATCACCATCTTCCGATTTTCAAAATCAAAGTCCGCCGGAGTAAGTGCCAGCAATTCCGAAACACGGACTCCTGTCCAGTAAAGGATTTCAAACGCATAATAGGAAATCGGTTTTGTTTTCATTTCCTCGGCAAATCTCAAATACTCATCCTTCGTCCAAAAAAACATTTCTCCTGCATTGGATTTTCCTATCTTTTTGCACCGCTTACATGGATTCTCCGCCAAGCCATAATATCTTACTGCATGATTGAAGATTGCTGACAACTGCGTGTTTACAGTTCTCAAATAAGTATTTGAGTAGCCTCGTCCATTCTCATCTCTCTTTTGTAGCATTTCATTCTGCCATCTCAAAATATCCGTTGCGTCAATCTCAGACAGATTCTTTTCCGAGAAATACGGCAAAATATGTGTCTTCACAATGTGAATCTTTGTTTCGTATGTAGTAATCCGAATTTGTGGTTTTATTTCCTCCAAATACAAATTTACAAATGTTGCAAATCCCATATTGATGTCTCTGCTCTTTTTGGCTGTAAACTCACGCTCATACTCCTGCGCTTCCTTTTTACTTCGAAAACCTCTTTTGGTATGCTGTCTCTTTTTTCCCTGCCAGTCGATATAACGCAGTTGTACACGCCACGCCTTTCCGTTATAACCATCCCATGTATCTCGAAATACCGCCAATCGCTCCACCTCCTTGCATCTTTTCAGCAACTTATCGTCTAATTCCTGCACATTCTTCATAAAAAATACGGTTGACTTTTCCTGCCACAACAATGGCTCTTGGATTTTCTTTTTTCAATTCCATATTGAGATCCTTGATAATTGCATAGGCTTTTGCTCGACTTACACCAAAGTCATATGCTACCGTGTCCACTCCGACGTACAACGGTTTTCCCTCATGTATCTGTTGCATATCAGCACCTCCCTTCCTGGTATTATCGCATAAATATTGAATCTGATTATTTATAATTTATGCGTTCTATAATGTCATTATATTCTCTGTTGCGTACTTTGTCAATAATATTATTCATTTTTTATGCGTATTATTTTCATTCATCCAATTAACTGCATAAAAAATAAATAACTTTCTTTCATTTTTACTTTTCTTTTCATAGGTTTCATGATAAAATTGAATTATATTTTTTGAAAGGAAGATACAACATGGGCTACGGAAAAGTGTTAAAAGAAATATTAGACGAAAAGCAGATGAGCGTAAAAACTCTTTCCAGAAACACTGGTGTTCCAGCACCAACAATTTATTCTATCATCCGTCGGGACACCCCCATACGCTATGATACCGCTTTACGCTTTGCCAATACATTAGACATCCCTCTTGCCACCATATGCAATGAGAATCCCTATAATGAAGAGGATAAATCACTTCCAGAAGTTGGCAAATTGGTTGGCATGTCCGATCAACGTTCAAAAAAAGCCTACCTATCCAATCGTACATCAGCCATTTTTACGAAATTTGATTATTCCGATTTACCAAAAGTCGATCAACTTATCGCAGACTTCTTTGTATTGGATGATATGACCCGCGAGGAATTATTTGAATATATAACCTTGCTTAAGAAAAACCATTCTGACCCGGAACGGGTGAAGATATTGAAAGAGATAAAGAAGTGATTAGGATACAAAAAAACGGGAAGCACCTGTATGCAAGAACAAGGATTCCCGCTTTTTTCTATTTTGCTATGGTTTATTAAAATTCTTTTACTTCAAAACGAAATCATTCTCAATTATGATTCTTCACTTGACATTACTAGGTTTCCATTTTCATCAACATGGGCATTTCCCCAATATTTGAAAAAGTGTGTTCCATATTCATTTTTTTCAAAACAATCATAGAACATCTGAATAATCTCTTGCTTAGTTTTTCCATTTAATTCAGCCTCTATATCATCAATAGAATGGGAATTGACATCAAACAATTTTTTAGCCCCCGACACCTTATTACAAAATGTGGTCTTGTCTAGTGCATTAAACTTTGTAAATGTTTCAATAATTCTTCTAATAGGATTTAGCAGCATATTCTCTGATATTTGATCATATTCATATAAAATCCTAAGTTCAGTCCACAAAGATTCATAACTGGTTTTAAAATCCTCCGCATCTTTTGCCAAACAAATTATGTGCGTTTTCGCACCATTAGTCTGAAATCTAATAAATTTGTCCCTTCTGTAGTTATGGTTATGTTTAACATTAAGATAAAAATGCTTGTTATGTGTTAATAGAATAAAATGATCCGTTTCTAATAGCTTCTTCATCAGAGCTTGTAATTCTTCTATTATTAAATATTGCATTCCATCATCATTTGAATTCATCGGATCATCAAACACTATTACTCTAGGCTTATTAACTGCGTCATCTTTCACTTCATTTAGCTTTTCAAGAAAGTATAAGAACGCAATTACATTTTTTTCACCTGTTGACAATTCTGTAATATCTCTAACAGCCTCTGTATTAATATCTTTAACCTTATAAAACCCCTTAGATTCATCATCCTCAAAATGTTCCAATTTAAAAGATACCATATGTAACAATTTCTTATTAATGTTATCCGCTAATATTGACTCATTTTTAGTTTGATTTTGCAAATCAACTATCTCTTTCATAATGTTGTTTATGTCTTCTTTTAAGCCGCCACTACCATAAATTTTGCTTCTCTCATCATCATACTCTTTCTCTCTTTTCTTTTTTTCATCAAATAATACATCTAACGTAGTTTTTATACCAGAATAATCAAATTCGTCCATCAACTGTTTTACATAATGATAACGTATTCTTTTAATTGCTTCTTCTTTCTTAGTTTCTATATCATTTCCATTATTTTTTTCTTGAAGCTGTTGGTATCTTTTTTTGATATCTGTAAAACCCACCGGAACCTCATCCAATATTGGATTACGAGCTTCGAAAAGATACTTTTGTTTTTCATCAAGTGCATTCTTCAATTTATCAATAAAATGTGTATAGGATTTCTTTAGCTTTTCAATTTCTTCCTCCATTACCATTGCTTCTTTTACATAGTTTGGATAGAAATCTGTGAGTGACACCTTAATTCCAGAAATATTTTGAGTTAGCAAATCCATCTCTTCAATCTTTTTCACAATTTCCATTTGAAACTCTTTCACCTCATCTGCTGAGAAATAACTCTCTAGTTCCTCAAAAACATAGTCTGTTATTTTATTCCCACAGAAAGCACAAACCTCTCCTTTACGGTGTAACAATAGTCCTTTTTTAGCAAATTCTCTTTTTTCAGGATTATTATCTATTCTTTTTACCTTCACTCTCTCTGATACTGTCTTTTGCAAAATACTATTTATTTCGTCTAAAATCTGTGTCATATCTTCATGCGGAAATACTATATCCGGCGCCATTTTAATCTCAGACTTAATAATTTGTATCAATTCTTTCTTTTCTTCATCCTGTAATAATATCGCCGATGGTATATCATTTTGAAAATTTCTTTTATTATATGATGTTTTCGCAACTTGCGGGTTTTTCTTGTTTTTGATAGTTGACGCAGATTGCGTATAAAAATCAGTAAGTTTTTTCTCTGCTGCATTATATTTTTCTTGTGCCATACATCTTCTAGTCCAGAAATTTGAATTTTCTTTTATTTCTGGTTCAGATAAATTCTTATTAATCCTTGCAATTTCTTTCTCCTTTAACTCAATCGCCTTTTTCTTTTCTTCTATTTTAGCATTAATAGCCATATTTTCTTCACCTAAAACAACTGCATTCAACCGATGATTTTCATCAATAATATTATTAAATCCCTGAAAGACTGAAACCTCGTAATCTGAAGTCATTTTTTTAATTTCCTCTGTAAACGTCGATTTTCCAGTTCCGTTTTTTCCAAAAATAAATGTAATTTTTTTATCTAATTCCAATTCACTGTCTTCAAAAATATCAACCATTGATAAATCAATCTTCATTTCGCATAATCCCCTTTGCAATTTAATATACACTAAGCAGAATATTATCCAAAATTACTCAACAATTTTGCTTACATTCTGCTTACATCAAAATCAGGAAGCCCCTATTTACAGGGCTTCCCGCTATTTTCTTCCTATTCAAACTCAATCGTTCCAGGCGGCTTACTAGTCAAATCATAGAATACCCGGTTAACTCCCTTAACCTCATTTATGATTCTCGTCATTACTGTCTGCAGCACCTCAAACGGAATATCTGCGCTTTCTGCAGTCATAAAATCAATGGTCTTCACGGCACGAAGCGCAACGGCATAATCGTACGTTCTCTCATCGCCCATAACGCCGACGCTGCGCATGTTTGTGAGGGCGGCAAAATACTGGTTGATGTCGCGGTCGAGACCGGCTTTTGCAATTTCTTCACGGTAAATCGCATCTGCATCCTGCACGATGCGGACTTTTTCAGCGGTCACCTCACCGATAATACGAATTCCGAGACCCGGACCTGGGAATGGCTGACGGAATACAAGGTATTCCGGAATGCCGAGTTCGAGACCGACCTTGCGGACCTCATCTTTGAAAAGGTCACGGAGAGGCTCGATGATTTCTTTGAAATCAACGTAATCCGGGAGACCTCCGACATTGTGGTGGCTCTTGATGACAGCGGATTCACCGCCTAAGCCGCTCTCTACAACATCCGGGTAAATGGTTCCCTGCACGAGAAAATCAACAGCTCCTACTTTTTTCGCTTCCTGTTCGAAAACGCGAATAAATTCTTCGCCGATAATTTTTCTCTTCTTCTCCGGTTCTTCGACACCGGCTAATTTTTCATAAAAACGATCCTGCGCATTGACGCGGATGAAATTCAAATCATAGTCGCCGTCCGGACCGAATACCGCTTCCACTTCATCGCCTTCATTTTTACGGAGAAGTCCCTGGTCTACAAAGACGCAGGTGAGCTGGTCGCCGATGGCTCTGGAAAGAAGCACGGCTGCAACCGAGCTGTCAACACCGCCGGAAAGAGCGCAGAGCACGCGGCCGCTGCCGACTTTCTCACGGATTGCCTTAATCTGATGCTCAACAAATGAATCCATGCGCCAGTCACCGGAACAATGACATACATTATAAACAAAGTTGGAAAGCATTTTCGTTCCCTCTTTGGTGTGAAGCACTTCCGGATGGAACTGAATGGCGTACAGTTTCTCCGATGGATTTTCAGCGGCTGCCACCGGACAATCTGCCGTATGTGCACAGATATCAAATCCCGGTGCCACCTTGGAAATATAATCAAAATGGCTCATCCAGCATACGGTGTCTTCGCTGACATCCGTAAACAATGCTGAATTGGTATTTACATGAACGTTGGTTTTTCCGTACTCACGAACCGGTGCTTTCTCCACCGTTCCACCAAGCACGTGCATCATCAACTGAGCGCCGTAGCAAAGACCGAGTACCGGAATACCCATTTCAAATAATGCTTTGTCATAAGAAGGAGCACCATCCTCATAGCAGCTGTTTGGTCCGCCGGTCAAAATAATGCCCTTTGGATTCATTTCCTTTATTTTTGCTAAATCCGTTTTATACGAATAAATTTCACAATATACATTGCATTCACGAACTCTGCGCGCAACTAACTGGTTGTACTGACCGCCAAAGTCCAATACGATGACTAATTCCTTATTCAAAATTAGTTTCCTCCTTCTTCATTTGATTCTAATAATATTGTGTAAAAGCCTTTTCGTGCGGGCACGAACGCCTTTTGTACCTTTTACCCCTAGCATCTAACACATTTTATCACGAAACATCCTATGGGGTCAATGAAAACTCCTACAAATCAAAATACCCGACAAATTTGACATCATGCTTTCCTTTTGGGAACAAATAATGGTAAAGTGCGATAAAATAATCATCCGTCATGCTGGCAAGATAATCGACGACAAGCTGGTTTTTCTCCTGCTCGGCATACGGCTTTCTGACATGGGATTTGACATAAAAATTATTTTTCTCCATGTATGCCATGTGATGGCGGTAAAAAACAGAAGACTTGTCTCCGCTTTCTGCCTGGCGCAAAAGTTCCTCATACAATTCCCCAAACATTGGGCGGATTTCATTTTCATATAAATCGTTGAGCGACTTATTGTTATAAATCATTTCATAATTTTCTTTTTTCGCCTGCCGCAAAGCGTCAAAATATTCCTCATCCATTTTCAAATAATCTTTGCCATAACTGTTTTCGATGATATTGACACTGAAATTATTGATAATTTCACCGTTGCTGGTGCCAATCGCACCGGCGGTAAATGGTGATTCTTTTAACAAATTGAGGCGCATTGCGTCCTGTCTGTCTTTGCCAAGATAGGCAATAATATCGCAGATACGCATCACACAGCCCTCTAGCGTACACGGAATCAACTCGCCGATTGCCTTCTCATCGACATAGCATGCTTCCACCTTTTTATCGTATTCTACAAAGGTAGACATCTCGCATGGACGGTATTCTTTTAATTCCAATTCGCCATTGTGGCAAAGAATTCCGTCTAAGGTCTGCAAACTGATATTCCAGTTTACCATATCGTCCAGCACGCGGACGCTATGTACATTATGATTAAAATAACGGCCAGTATGCTCCTGATACAGACTGCTCAGAATCCGCTCGCCGGCATGGCCAAACGGCGTATGACCGATATCATGTCCCAGCGAAATGGCTTCAATCAAACTTTCATTGAGTCCCAACACACTGCCGATATTTCTTGCGATGCGTGACACAAGCTGAACGTGCAGGGCACGCCTTGAAATGTCATCATTCTGGTAAAAGGAAAATACCTGCGTCTTATCCGAATAACGGTTGTAATACGGCACATGCATAATTTTCTCCACATCCCGCACAAATGCCGGACGCCACAAATTCGCCTTATCGTGGTCCATGCGTCGTCTCACGATTTTCTCATCCGGAAATGCATACGGATTTTTCTTATGTTTCTCCCTGTCCTCTAAAATCCGCTCCTGCAATTCCTTTGATAATGAATGATACTGCGCCATAATTCCCTCCATTTTCATTTCTTTATTCTTCCGAATCGTCCTCCGCCACAACGATTTCCGTCTTTAACCGGCTCAATCTTCTGGATATCGAAATCGTCACATACAAGTCCGTGATACCGCTGTAGACCAATGCAATTCCGAGACACATAATCAAAATCTGCGCTGCCTCAAATGGATTCATCAAAAGCACAATCCCGGCAACAATATTTACAATTGCCATCGCAAACGCCACGTGCCACGTACCATGTCCGAGGCGAAGCATATCGACCGAATTCTGCATTTTCATAATACCGCTCATCGTTACCAAAAAACCAAGCACCGCCGGAATCAAATCCGTCAGTTTGTCCACTTTCACAATCACGAGAATCCCGCCAAGGATTGCACACAAACCAACGACAAGGTCATAGCGGTAAATAATTCCACTGATGTCTTTTCGAAGATAATTAATAAGAGAAACCACTCCTATTGCCAAAAGCATCGCCGCCAGCAGATAGCAAATCGTTTTCATCGTTGCCCCCGGCCATAGAATCAAGACAATACCAAGTGCAATAAAAATTACTGCGAGCAAAATCAAATTCCATTTCAACTGTTTTAATAAACTCATAATCACCCTCCAATCATTCAAAATAATATTCTGTCGTTACCATATCCACACCAACTTCATCCAAGAGACGCTTCATTTCTTCCTCTTTGTTCACCGTCCAGACATTGACAAAAAGCCCCGCCTTGTGAAGTTTTTCCACATCTTCTTTGGAAACAAGCGTGTAACGTGAATCGAGTGAAATCTCATTTTCGGTAAGCCATGCAATCAGCTCGTCCGAAACTTTCGTCCACTTATTGCCGCCAACCGCCCCATAAACGTACTGAAGCCTTGACGCCGGGATTCCGATATCTTTCAAACGTAATAGTGCCAAAAGGTGCATACTGATAAAAACCGTTCGCTCAAGAAGTCCCTTTTGTTTCACCAAATCAACGATTTCTCTTAGTTCTACAGTTGTATAATCCATCTTCAATTCCACAATTGGGTGAATCGTTTCACTCCGCGCCATAATGGACAAATACTGTGAAAAAGAAATCAAATGCTGCAGGGGATGCTCCTCTCTCTTTTTCCCCGCTGTCACCGGATAGCTGATTATTTCCTCAAAAGTCATCTGGGGAATCCAGCGATCAATTCCGCACATCCTGCGCAAATGTCCATCGTGGCTGACAACGTAAACGCCATCTTTTGATTTCCAGATATCACATTCCACGCCATAAAAATCCCCTTCTACCGCCATTGCAAATGACGCCTGCGTGTTTTCCGGCGCCTCCGAACTGAAACCGCGGTGTGCAATTCTCTTGATTTTCATTTGGCATCCTCCTTGGTTTGAGATATGGTTTCTCATGTTTATAACGTAAGTATACTCATTTTGGAGGAAAAAATCAACTTTGATGCAGAAAGGGTTTGTTGGGATTTTTCATTTTCCGTAATTGAATAAAACAGCTTTATGTCCCGAGGGCACTTTCGTTCGTTGAGTACGTAGCGGTATGGGCACTGAAACTACCAGTACCTCATACCGACGTACTCAAAACCCACGGGTTCACAAAGCTGTTTTATTAAATTACTGGAATACTGAAAAGATTTTCAACAAATACCTTTTCCATATTTACTTTTCTTCTATGTATCTCCCTATTATTCTTTCAACTTTCTTATCCGTTCCATACGACCGCACAATTTTCAAAAAGTCGTCTGTTGTTACGATTTGAAATTGATATGTCTGATAATATTTATGCAGCATTTGAAAGAATGTTTTATCGCCCATTGTTTTCCACAGTTCATACAGGAATAGTTTGCCGCCCTCGTAAACAGAGTTTGAGTATTCGTCCGGCTTGTCCTGATAATCGCTTACGCTTCGGTTGATTGCTTTGGTGCGGGAGGACTGGGGGATGACGATTTTTCGGAACCATCGGTCCATGTCTTTGCGGGTGGAATACTTGTCGCTCCACAGTTTTTTCTGTAATTTTTTATTTGCATAATAAGGGAATAACACGTCTTCACAGAACTCACAAAAGCCCTCGTCAAGCCACGGCTCCTTGTACGAGTCGTTGCCGATTGCAGCATAAAACCACTGGTGAGCGATTTCATGCGGAACATGCGCTTCCAGTCCCCCGTAAGAATTCTTGTTAATTTTGCGAAAGTCCTTCACATCCGGCATGCCAATCATACAAAGCCCCGGATATTCCATCGCGCTGTTCATAAAGCAATGCACGATTTTTAACTGTGAAAACGGATACGAACCTATTTTTTCCGAAAAAATGCGGACTGCCTCTTTCGCAAGCTGCATGGAATATTTGTAATAGCTCTGATTTTTCTCATAATTTGGTCCCAAAATTGAAATCGTTGTACTGCCGGTCTTCGCATCCAGCCGGCAAAAATCATCCGACAAAACCGCTGCAAACTCTCTTAACTTTTTGCCGGTAATCGTTGTTCCATCCTGCACAGAGTGCTGTGTGCCGGTTGCTGCAATCGTGTATTTTTTCGGATGCCGGAATGTAACTTCATAATCTGCTGCCTCATACACATACGTCTCATCGTTGTCACCCACATAAGGATTTTCGTTCCACGCCCCCTTTTGATAGCGAGAGATACAGGGAAAACAAAACGAAAGCTGATACATTTCATGCCCGTCATAAGAGATATAGCCAAATCGGTTTTTCTGTTTTGGAATCTCGGTGCGGAATGAAAATTCAACAGTTACACACTCGCGGGCCGGTGCTAAAACCCGGTTCTTATCGGATAAATAAAGAGCTGACGCATCTTCTTTTTTATCAATCTGCAAAATATGTCCTCCGATTCTTGCGGAGGTTATCTCGGTTTTGCACGCTTTCTTTTTCTGGTTCGTTTTCTCCTGCAAAATAGCGGCTGCCCAGTTGCGCACGCAAATACTCTTCAAATCATCATCGGTCGCATTTTTTAGTTTCGCACGGACCGTTCCGGAAAGAACCTTGTTGTTGGTGTCAAGCAATATGTTCATCCGGTATTTGTCGGCATACGCTTTTCCTTCCTTTTTTATCTTTTCGTGTTTCTGTTCTACTTTTGTCGTCTCTGGATGCCTTGTGACAAAAACACCTGCGGTAACCGCCACTCCCATTACCGCCAGTATCATGACTGCTATACCTATTTTCTTCATTCGCTGCCTCACTTTCTATCAAGTTTACTTCTTAATTTCCCCTACAAAATATCCACACAAAACTGATACTTGGAAAGTTTTTTTGCTTCTTTCCTTGTTTTTGCGCGATACAATTTGAGGTTATCTGCCGTTGTGACATAACCATACAATTTCGTTATCACACGCCCTCTCCTTGCATAAATTTTCTGCTCCCATGGACCTTTTTTCTCACCAACTTCTTCAAAAGAAATCTTCTCGCCGTTCTGATCAAACAATGCAATCTGGCTGTGCACGCCTCCGCTCTCCTTTGTAAACACAACAATCTGATAAGGGGAAACAAACACACTTTTTACTGCCAAATGACTGTTTAGCTTTTTATTGACTGCAATCTCTCTACTCCCTTTTTTATAAACCGTATACGGGATTTCAAAATTCCATGAACCGCAGATAGACTGCTCTTTATCCTGAAGATAAACCGTCAAAATCCGAATCCGAAGAGTTCCGTCTTTCTTAATGACATCCTCTTTATCAAATTTCATCATTCCGATAAACGCATGCTTGTCAACACATTTTCCATCCATCAAAATGTCGGAATCTTCTTTTGACATCTGTTTTCCAAAACTATACTGTGCTTTCACACAGATTCCATTTCCTTCCTTTGAAAAATCCATCTGCTCTGCCTGCATTTTCATCGTAACATACACAGAAAATCCATCGCAGTAAACTTCCGACGCTGTCAGTTTGATTCCTTGGCTTTGTGCACTTAAATGGTTTTCCTTTTCCTGTGTAATCTTTTTCGCATCCTTATACTCACCGGAGTAAATAACTCCCTTCTCTACCTTTTGGAAAATGGTTCCAAGAATCGGAAGATTTGCCGCAAGTGACGGATTTACTGCAAGCACGCTGCCGCATATCAAAATAACAACACAAGCTGCCACCGCCAGATGTTTCCACGTGCGGTTTTCAATTTTTCTCTCTGGTGCATCCGGCAGATTCTGCAATGTATCACAAATTGTCTGTTTTACCGCATCCGGCACCTCATCCGTTCTCCGAATATTGCCAAGCCATTTTGTAAATCTATCCATACTAAATCCCTCCAATTCATAAGCGTCCGTCGCTGTCAGGTGATGCTTCTTTCCCAATCTCATAAAATTGCTCTAAAGTCTTTCTCGCTGACTGCAGCCTGCTTTTTACTGCACTTTGTCCAATTTGCAGTGCCCCCGCAATTTCCCGGACTTTAAACTGCTGCCCGTAATAAAGTTCCACAACAATCCGCTGCTTTTCATTTAGAAAACCAAGCATTTCCTGCCACTCGATTTCTCCGTATTTATCCGAGCAGTCCATGACATCCGGAAAATTGTCTGCCGTAACCGTCCGCTTATTTTCATTGTAAATCGCGTAACACCGGTGAATTAAAATCCGCGTCATCCACGTTTTAAAAAATTTAGCATTTCGCAAAGAACCTATTTTTTCCCAGCAGATAAGAATCGTTTCCTGTATGGCATCTGCCGCATCCTCGTCATTTTGCAAAATAGCAATTGCGGTCTTATACATACTCACCTGATAATTCTCCACCAGTTTCACAAAGGCTTCTTTGTCGTGCTTTTTCGCTTGTAACACAAGTTTTTTGTCCATGGTATGTTCCTTTCTTCCAAGGCCTTGAAATTAAGTACTACAACTATTAGATAAAAGAATACCACATTTGGTCGGTTTTTACTTCAAAAAAGCCACATCTACCTGCGGGTACAGGTAAATATGACTTTCTTTTTTATGATTTCCTATTTTCTACTCATAGCGAAGTGCTTCAATCGGGTCGAGTCTCGCCGCTTTGTTCACCGGATAATAACCGAAGAACACGCCGATAATCATGGAAAATACAACGGAACCAATGATAGCAGCCACCGGAGCGGATGCCGCATAGCCTAGGAGGGAAGCGGCGACGGCTCCGAGAATAAATCCTAAGATAATCCCAAAGACGCCTCCCAGCAAGCAGAGGATAACCGCTTCTATTATAAATTGCAGGCGGATGGAGCTGTTCTTTGCGCCAAGCGCCTTGCGCGTACCAATTTCTCTGGTACGCTCGGTAATGGAAACAAGCATAATATTCATAACGCCGATTCCGCCTACTAAAAGGGAAATGCCGGCGATAAACGCAATCGCAATGGAAACGGTATCAATCATGTCGTTCATGGAACTTGTCATACTGCTCATCGTATTCTTTACATTTTCTACCTTTAATCTAAAAGAAAAAGTATGAACAGCCTGTGTTCATACTTTGATAATTCGGACATAAAGTTGTGATTTTTCTGTTAAATGGAAAACAATTCCTCTAACTGCTCATACGTCTCCACCGTGTTCATCGCACGACGCAGAGAAGCCGAATGTGGGTAACCTGCGGTGTACCACGCCGCATGGCTCCGCATCTCCCGCATACCGCGTTTTTCGCCTTTCCACTCAATCTGCATTTTGGCATGGCGCAGAATCATCCGGCACACTTCGGAAAAAGGTGGTTTTTCCGGTACCATTCCGGTTTCTAAATATGTCTTAATCTGATGAAAAATCCACGGATTTCCCTGCGCCCCGCGGCCAATCATCACACCGTCACAATTTGTCTGCTCCATCATATTTTTCGCATCTTCCGGCGTAAAAATATCTCCATTTCCAATGACCGGAATTGACACCGTATCTTTCACTTTGGCAATTATTTCCCAGTCAGCCTTTCCGCTGTAATACTGTTCCCTCGTTCTGCCATGTACTGCCACAGCCGCTGCGCCTGCTGCTTCCGCCGCCTTTGCCATCTCGATTGCCTGCACTTCGTCCGCACCAAATCCTTTGCGAAACTTTACCGTCACCGGTTTGTCAATCGCTTTTACCGTTTTCTCAATAATTTTTGCCGCAAGCGGAATGTTTTTAAGGAGAGCAGAACCCTCGCCATTATTCACAACCTTTGGCACAGGGCATCCCATATTGATATCTAAAATATCGAAATTCCGATGCTCGATTTTCTTTGCCATCTCACTGATAATATCCGGGTCTGAGCCAAATAACTGCAGCGATACCGGGCGTTCCCTGTCATCAATCCGAAGCAAGTCCTCGGTATTTTTATTATTATAAAAAATGCCTTTTGCACTCACCATTTCCGTGCAGATTAAATCCGCTCCCTGCTCTTTGCAAAGCAGACGAAATGGCAGGTCCGTAACCCCTGCCATTGGTGCTAATACAATATTGCCATCTAAGCTTACATTGCCGATTTTCAGTTTGTTACTTCCCATCTTCACTCTTTTTCGTCCTCTCATAAATCAGACGCATGCCCTGTAAGGTCAGCTCTGAATCATAAATATCAATCTTATCGGTGCCCTCTGAAATAATGCGTCCAAGCCCGCCGGTTGCCACAACTTTCATATTCTGGTAACCCGATTCCTCACGGAACTTATCAATGATATATTCCGCCTGTCCAATCGTTCCATACACAAGACCTGCCTGCATACTTGTAATCGTGGTTTTCGCCATAATCGACTCCGGTTTTATAATTTCAATTTCCGGAAGTTTCGCCGCATTGCTCCAAAGTGCTTTCGCACTGATTCTTATACCGGGTGCTGTCACACCTGCGACAAACGCACCGTCTTCCGTCACCAAATCATATGTCGTAGCCGTACCGTAATCAATGACAAACACCGGCCCGCCATACAAAAAGTAAGCACCGACCGCATCGACCACACGGTCTGCTCCGATTTCCATCGGATTCGTCGTTGCAATGCGGATACCCGATTTTGTTCCATTTCCCACAATCATCGGATCACAGCCAAGATATTTCTTTACACCGCTTGTCAGAGAATACATAATCTTTGGCACAACAGAGCAGATAATGACATCCTCAACGTCGTCCGCGGAGACATCTTTGTGGGATAACTGCTCCACGATCTGGACACCAAACTCATCGGAAGTTCTCGGCAGACTGGTTGTCAGCCGAAACTTATGCAGAATTTTTTCTCCTTGAAAAAGTCCAAATGTCAAATTTGTATTTCCGATATCAATCGCCAGTAACATAATAGCCCCCATTCAGAGTAAATGATTTCATTCGTTCACTCCGTCAATAAAAAATGTTTTATAGTAAGTCTCTAAATTTTCTAAAAGTTCTGCGTATTTTACACGGTATTGTTTGATTTTCAAATGGCTTCCGATTTCATCATAGAAGAAATCATTTTCCTTTGCCGTCGTAGACATATAAAGGGAGCCATCTTCATCAAATTCCATGGTAAATACACCGCCGACATCTTCCGTCATCGTCACCGCCATAATCTGCAGTTCATCCTGAATCGCAGATGGAAGCGATGCATAACGCGGATTTAAATAATATTTCTGCTCATAGGCACTGCACGCGCACAAAATCTGTTCTTCCTGCATGGAAAACCTCCTAATCCCGTTCACTTAACGGTGTATATGGTTTGTGTTTTGCCACCGCTTTATAAGCCGGACGAATGATTTTCCCGGCATTGACAAGTTCCTCTAAACGGTGTGCGCTCCAGCCGGCGATACGTCCAATTGCGAAAATCGGCGTATAGAGCTCATGCGGAATCCCCAGCATGCTATATACAAGTCCGCTGTAAAAATCAATATTGGCACTAACACCTTTATAAATATGACGCTCATTCGCAATCACTTTTGGTGCCAGTTTTTCGACCAGATTGTAAAGGGCAAATTCTTTCTGAAGCCCCTTTTCATCGGCAAGTTTCTGGACAAATTTGCGGAACGTTCTCGCACGCGGGTCAGAAATTGAGTACACCGCGTGTCCCATACCGTAAATCAAACCGGCACGGTCAAATGCCTGCTGATTCAGAAGGGCAATCAAATACGATTCTACTTCATCCTCATCTTCCCAGTTTTTGACTTTCTGTTTCATATCGTCAAACATCTGCGATACTTTTTTATTCGCTCCACCATGTCTTGGTCCTTTCAGCGAACCAAGTGCTGCCGAAATTGCCGCATAGGTATCGGTTCCGGATGAAGTTACTACATGGTCCGTAAATGTCGAGTTATTACCACCGCCATGCTCCGCATGAAGCACAAGGGCAATGTCCAAAATCTTTGCCTCTAACGGTGAAAATTTACTATTTGGACGAAGCATATGCAGAATATTTTCTGCGGTGGAATACTCCGCTTTTGGCGGGTGCAGGAAGAAACTCGTTCCTTCATGAAAATAGCATGCCGCCTGATAACCATATACCGCAAACATCGGAAACAGTGCTACTAACTGCAAGCACTGGCGCAACACATTTTCCGTAGTAATATCGTCTGCTCTGTCGTCATAGGAATATAACGTAAGAACGCTTCGTCCAAGTGTATTCATAAGGTCAACACTTGGTGCTTTCATAATAATATCACGTACAAAGCTGGTTGGCAGGCTTTGACGATAATTGGCTAACATGTCCTTGAGTTCTTCCAGTTCAGATTCATTCGGCAGTTTTCCAAAAATCAGAAGATACACAACTTCCTCATATCCAAACCGTTTTTCAGATAGAAACCCATCCACGATTTCCTCAATATCAATGCCTTGATAAAATAATTTACCATCGCAGGGAACTTGTACCCCATCGGAAATTTTTGTTGATTGAATCTCTGAAATTTCTGTGAGGCCAGTCAATACACCACGTCCATTCAAATCACGGAGTCCGCGCTTTACTTCATATTTTTCATAAAGAGTAGAGTCAATGGTGCTGCTCGCTTCACACACCGATGCCATCTTATGTAACCACTCATTTCGATATCCGGCGTTTAAGTTATTGCTCATATTGGCTCCTTTCGTTGCTTTACCTCGGAAGTGTCACATACATAACCGCTTTAATTGTGTGCATGCGGTTTTCTGCCTCGCGAAATACCACGTCAGCATATTTTTCAAACACTTCATCTGTTACTTCCATTTCCGTCAATCCATATTTTTCATAGATTTCTTTTCCAATCTTCGTTTTCAAATCATGGAATGCCGGCAGACAATGCATAAACACTGCGGTGTCCTTTGCATTATCCATTGCCGCTTTGTTAATCTGATAAGGGCTTAATGCCTCAATTCTCTCTTTCCAGACTTCATCCGGCTCCCCCATAGAAACCCATACGTCGGTATAAAGAACATCTGCATCTTTGGTCCCCTCTTTTACATCTTCTGTGAGAGTAATGCTGCCACCGCTCGTCTTTGCATATTCTTCACACAAGGCGACCAGTTCTTTATTTGGAAAATATTCTTTTGGTGCACAGGCAGTAAAATGCATTCCCATCTTGCTGCACGCAATCATCAGAGAATTTCCCATGTTATAACGGGCATCTCCCATATAAGTCAGACGGATTCCTTCCAAATGTCCAAACTGCTCCTCAATGGTAAGAAGATCAGCAAGCATCTGGGTCGGATGATATTCATTCGTCAATCCGTTCCAAACCGGCACACCGGCATACTCTGCCAGTTCTTCAACAATTTCCTGTCCAAAGCCACGGTACTCAATACCGTCAAACATACGTCCAAGCACGCGTGCCGTATCCGCAATACTTTCTTTCTTGCCAATCTGGGAACCACTTGGATCTAAGTATGTCACACCCATTCCCAAATCATGTGCTGCGACTTCAAACGAGCAGCGTGTTCTCGTACTTGTTTTTTCAAAAATCAGGGCAATATTTCGTCCCTCAAATTCTTTCATCGGAACATGATTTTTCTTCTTTTCCTTCAACTCTTTTGCTGTATCCAGAAAATAGCGAATCTCTTCCGGTGTAAAATCCTTTAGTGTCAAAAAGTTTCTTCCTTGTAAATTCATTTTTTCACTCTTTTCTCTGTTTTATTTTTCTTTACATGTTTCAATCACGGATTTTGCCAGTCCTGCAATCCCCTGAATTTCCGATGGAATGATAATTTTGGTTGCCTGGCCGTCACTTGCTTTTTCAAATGCTTCTAAACTCTTCAAGGTCAGAACTGATTCCGTCGGTGCAGCTTCATTTAAGTATTTCAGACCTTCTGCTGTCGCTTTCTGGACTTCTGCAATCGCCTGAGCCTTACCTTCTGCCTCGCGAATCATTGCTTCTTTCTTTGCTTCTGCACGAAGGATTGCTGCTTCTTTTTCTGCTTCCGCTTCCAAAATCGCAGACTCCTTTTTACCTTCTGCTACAAGAACTGTCGATTTTTTCTCACCTTCCGCACGAAGAATAGATTCACGTCTCTCACGCTCCGCCTTCATCTGCTTCTCCATGGAGTCCTGAATTTCTCTCGGTGGAATGATGTTTTTCAATTCCACACGGTTTACTTTGATTCCCCACGGGTCAGTCGCAATATCCAGATTGGAACGCATATGCGTATTGATTGTCTCACGTGACGTAAGTGTCTGGTCTAATTCCAAATCACCAATGATATTTCTAAGTGTAGTCGCCGTCAGATTTTCAATTGCCATAATCGGACTTTCCACCCCGTACGTGAAAAGCTTCGGATCCGTAATCTGGAAAAATACAACGGTGTCAATCTGCATCGTTACATTATCCTTTGTAATTACCGGCTGTGGCGGGAAATCCATCACCTGCTCTTTTAACAGAACTTTTCTTGCCACCTTGTCAATAATCGGAACCTTAAAATGCAGTCCAACCGACCATGTACACTGATAGCCGCCCAGTCTTTCAACAATAAACGCATGTGCCTGTGGCACAATTTTAATACAAGATGCCAGTACACAAAGAATAATTACTACAATCGCAATAATAATAATTGGTACCAGGCTAATCTCCATTTCATTTCCCATAACATGCCTCCATTCCGCGCTTTTGCGCTGTTTTTATCACTCTTTTACCAGTAACTTGACACCGGAAACCGATTGAATCGTTACCACCTTTCCCTCTTCAATCACCGTGTCATCTACACTGCGTGCCATCCATTCGACACCACGAAGACGTACCGTGCCACTTCCCTTTGCATTATCAATTGTTTCGATGACTTCCGCTTTCTGCCCCGGCAGTTCATCAATATTGGTCTTGGCACGACTTTTATCAAGCACTTTTACAGCAAACGGACGAACTAAAACCATAACCACAACCGACACGCCGGCAAACAAAACAATCTGTAACCACAAAGGGCTGTTAAGTCCTGCTGCAATTGCCGCTGCTACACCACCAAGACTAAACCAAATTGTCGTAAGACCCAGTGTAAAAATCTCAATTACCAACATAATGGCTACCAGTACAAGCCAAAAAATCGTCAACATCGTCTCGAATCCTTCCTTTCATTTTATTCACTGTTTCTCCTTATCATACTAAAAAATTAGGTTTTTGTCAAAATTTTAACACATTTTGTTTGTGGCGTGGGCGCTGCCATTTTTTTAGTTTCCGTAATTTATTCGAAAAGTTTGCATGGCGTGGGCGCTCCCGCTAGACAAATACGCAGAAGTATCGACATGCAAACTACGCATGTCTCATACTTGCGCATTTGTACCCACGCCATACAAATCTTTTCGAATAAATTACTGGAATCCTAAATAAGTTGGCAGTAACCTCCTAGCACAAATCTTTTCTTTATAAATTACCGGAATGCTAAATAAGTTGGCTGCTACCTCTTTACGCAAATCTTTTCTTCATAAATCACCGGAATCCTAAATAAGTTGGCTGCTACCTCTTTACACAAATCTTTTCTTCATAAATTATCGGAGTACCGAATAAGTCTTCCAAAATGCCTCTGCTACCAATAGTGTAAGCAACCGAAGGCGAAATAACTCTCGCTGTACTCTATCTAAATGTTGCCCCAAAACAAGTTGCTTACCAATTCAGAATGCTTTCGCGCCTAGCATTTACGGCTAGCTTTCTATAATTTCCAGTAATTTAGTACAAAAAGTTTTGGGGCTCATGGGTTTTGAGTGCGTCGGTATGTGGCACTGGTATTTTCAGTGTCCATACCGCTACGCAACTCAACGAGCGAAAGCGGCCCATGAGGAACAAACTTTTTGTACTAAATTACGGAAACTATAGCTACCTATTCCGCTGCACCTCATACATCAACAACGCAGCCGACACTGCTGCATTTAACGACTCCAGTTCGCCCTCCATCGGAATGATTACTTTTTTATCGGCGAGGGCGGTGACTTCATCACTCAGTCCATTTGCCTCGTTGCCGATTAAGATGCCGATGCGTCCATCATACGTTTCCTCGCGGAAGTTTTTCTTGCCCTGTAAATGAGCGGCATAAAAGTGAAATGACTGATTTTGCAGCTGTTTCATCTCCTCGCTCATTGACTCGCAGATATAAAATGGGACACGAAACATTGCTCCCATCGTCGAGCGCACAACTTTTGGATTAAACAAATCTACACAGCCGGACGACAAAACAACACCCGACATACCGGCCCCTTCTGCTGTCCGAAACATTGTTCCCAGATTACCGGGATCTTGTATGTTTTCGAGGCAGAGAAGCTTACATTCATCCGAGGAAATCATTTGCTCCCTGTCATAAGACGGCATTGTGATAACCGCCAAAACCCCCTGTGGATTTACGGTGTCTGACATCTGCTTAAATAACGCTGTCTTAAGCACCTCAATCGCCGGACGTTTTTGCAGTTTTGCCAGTTCTTTGGCTAATGCTTGTTCTTCTTTTTCATCACAGTACAATTCCTGTACCAAATCTCTCTGCAATGCCTCACGCACCATTTTCCATCCCTCTACGACAAAGACACCTTCTTTTTTTCTTGCCCTTGCCTGCTTCATCAGTTTCTGGATGCGCTTAAATTTTGCATTTGCTGCTGATTCAATCATTCTGTCACGTATAATCCAATTATCCTCTTTTGAGGGTAATGGATTATTCT
>NZ_QTVH01000026.1:0-32433 GCF_003435975.1 Clostridium sp. AF36-4
ATCAATTTGGAAATTCCATTGGATGATGGCAGTGAATTAGACCATTTACTGCGCTACATAAAAGAAACAACGGAAGAAAATGAAGATGCATGTTTTGGACACATTATAAAAAGTGTGAAAGAGTGCAGGGAAGGAGACGATGAGATTATGAAATACTATAGTTCACATGAATTTTTTGAGGAAGGAAAAAAAGAAGGCTTAGAGGAAGGAAGGGAAGAAGGAATAGAACAAGGAGAAAAAAGAACACAGAATAGCATTATCAAAAAGATGCTGTCTATGGGGCAGCCATTAGAATTTATCAGCGAGTGTACCGACAAACCGGTAGAATATATCCGTGAGATAGCGACTGAGGAACCAATGCTTGTGAGAGAAGAGAATACCTATGGTAGATATAATAAAAAAAAGAGTGTGGAGTGATGGGAGACAATTGTTCGCGCCGGTTTCTACGGAATTACAGAAAACAAAAAACATTTATCACAACCCAAATCACCAACAAACCTTGACTTTTTATCAAAATTCTCGTATGATATTGAAAGAAATGTAGTGCAGGAGAGGAGTACACAGGTGGCACTGACAGAGAAGGAAATTCATTGGCTGTAAGATTTCCCCGGAAAAAACTTGTGGAAGGTAGCTCTGAAACAGCGGTTCTGAATGTGGCAGATACGGCCAGTAGGAACTGACGGCTTGTCCCGTTATAGACAAAATGAGGAACATGGCAGTTATGCTGTGTTTGAAAAAAGGTGGTACCACGGCTGTTAGGTCGTCCTTTATGATGCCGTGGACAATGAGGATTTTGATGACTTGTCGAAAACGGCAGGTCTTTTTTGATGTTGGTTGGCAGATGCCCCTGGCATCTAGTTTGATGAATGGAGGTTATGAAACAGAATGAAAAAGGAACTGGAAAAGACATATAATCCGGCGGATATCGAAGACCGGTTATATGCAAAATGGGTAAACAAAAAATATTTTCATGCAGAAGTTAATGCAAACAAAAAACCTTATACGATTGTGATTCCACCACCGAATATTACCGGTCAGCTTCACATGGGACATGCGCTTGATAATACGCTGCAGGATATCATTATTCGTTCTAAACGTATGCAGGGATATGAAACTTTGTGGATGCCTGGAACAGACCACGCATCAATTGCAACCGAAGCCAAAATTGTTGAGGCAATGAAAGAAGAAGGACTCACAAAAGACGATATTGGCAGAGAAAAGTTTTTGGAGCGTGCATGGGCATGGAAAGATAAATTCGGCGGACGAATTGTATCGCAGCTTAAGAAAATGGGCTCTTCCTGTGATTGGGACAGAGAGCGTTTTACGATGGATGAGGGCTGTAATAAAGCAGTCAAGGAAGTTTTTGTAAATCTTTATAATAAAGGTTTGATTTACCGCGGGGAGCGAATCATCAACTGGTGTCCACACTGCCTGACTTCAATTTCTGATGCGGAAGTAGAGTATGAAGACCAGAAAGGACATTTTTGGCATCTGCGCTATGCGTTTGCGGATGGAAGCGGTTATATCAATTTGGCTACAACACGTCCGGAGACACTTCTTGGTGATACAGCAGTAGCCGTGAATCCGAATGATGAGCGGTATAAAGATTTGGTTGGAAAAAAACTGATTCTGCCTCTGGTACACCGTGAAATTCCGTTGATTGCTGATGATTATGTAGATATGGAATTTGGTACCGGTGTCGTAAAAATCACGCCGGCACATGACCCAAATGACTTTGAGGTTGGACTGCGTCATGACCTGCCGATTATTAATGTGATGACAGACGATGCTAAAATCGTGGATGAATATGAGAAGTATGCGGGCATGGATCGATATGAAGCAAGAAAAGCCATCGTAGAAGATTTGGAAAAAGAGGGCGCTCTTGTAAAAATTGAGGACCACGATCATAACGTAGGAACTTGTTACCGTTGTGGAACAACAGTAGAGCCGCGTGTATCCAAACAGTGGTTTGTAAAAATGAAACCACTTGCCGGTCCGGCGATTGATGCAGTAAAAGAAGGAAAAACAAAATTTGTTCCGGAGCATTTTAATAAAACGTATTTCCACTGGCTTGAGAATATCCGCGACTGGTGTATTTCCCGTCAGCTCTGGTGGGGACATCAGATTCCGGCATTTTACTGTGATGACTGCGGTGAATTGGTAGTAACCAAAGAAAATAGTGCAGTATGTCCGAAATGTGGCAAGCCGATGCGTCAGGATCCGGATACACTGGATACGTGGTTTAGTTCAGCCCTTTGGCCATTCTCAACACTTGGATGGCCGGATAAGACGGAGGAGATGGATTATTTCTATCCGACGAACACATTGGTAACCGGTTACGATATCATTCCGTTCTGGGTTATGCGAATGATGTTCAGCGGACTTGAGCATACAGGACAAGTTCCGTTTGATACGGTGCTGATTCATGGACTTGTGCGCGATTCCCAAGGTAGAAAAATGAGTAAATCACTTGGCAACGGAATTGACCCACTTGAAGTGATTGATAAATATGGTGCCGATGCGCTGCGTCTGACGCTGGTAACCGGAAATGCACCGGGAAATGATATGCGTTTTTATTGGGAGCGTGTTGAGGCGAGCCGTAATTTTGCCAATAAAGTATGGAATGCTTCCCGTTTCATTATGATGAATTTTGACCAGAATGAAGATGTCGATTATGAAAATGTAACCGCAGATGAGCTGACTCAGGCAGATAAGTGGATTCTTTCCAAGGTGAATACACTTGCCAAGGATGTTACTGTATTGATGGATTCCTTTGACTTGGGAATTGCCGTTCAGAAAATTTATGATTTTATTTGGGAAGAATTCTGCGACTGGTATATTGAAATGGTAAAACCACGTTTGTACAACGATTCGGATGAAACAAAAGCAGCAGCTTTGTACACATTGAAAACCGTTTTAATTGATGCACTGAAATTACTGCATCCGTATATGCCGTTTATCACAGAGGAAATTTATTGTACACTTATGGGTGATGAAGAAATTTCCATCATGGTAAGTGAATGGCCAAAGTATAAAGAGAGCCGTAACTTTGCTGAGGATGAGGCAAAAGTTGAGCGAATTAAGGAAGCAGTAAAAGGCATCCGAAACATCCGCGGTGAGATGAATGTGCCACCAAGCAAAAAAGCATCGGTTATCGTTGTTTCAGAAAAAGAAGAAGTGCTAAAAATCTTCGAGGAAAATAAAGTATTTTTTGCAACGCTTGGTCTTGCCAGTGATGTGACACTGCAGTCAACGAAAGAAAATATTGGCGAGGATGCGGTTTCTGTTGTTATTGCGGATGGAACTATCTATATTCCGTTTGCAGAATTGGTTGACATTGACAAAGAAATTGAGCGTTTGAAGAAAGAAGAAAAGAAACTTACCGGCGAAATCAAACGCTGTGAAGGTATGCTTGGCAATCCGAATTTCGTAAACAAAGCACCGGAGAAAAAGATTGCTGAGGAAAGAGAAAAATTAGAGAAATATAAGGGAATGATGGAACAGGTTAAGGAGCGTTTGGCGCATTTTACAAAACCGTGACGTAATTTGTGAAGGAAACTTATGTTTTGTCGAAGGATTCTCGTATTTCCTACTTGCTTTTTTTACTCAAAATAGGTATTATGAATACCAAAGGGAATGAGTGACAGTGAAAGAGCAAATAGGAGGTACGAGAATGCTTAATTTTGAGGAAGAACTTGAAAAATTTCAGCCGAGCATGGACATCGAGAAAGTCGAAGATGTTGTTTATCATAATAATTTAGCAGATGTGACAGATATTGTAAAAGAGTTGATACAGGATGCTAAAGGAACATTGTGATGAAAAACAGGAAGGGGTTATCAAAGATGAGATGTCCAAGATGCGACGCTAATGTGAGCGACACAGCGACACTCTGCACATTTTGCGGTCAGAATCTTTCGGTGATTCATTATATTCGCAGAGTATCCAATACTTATTATAATCTGGGATTGGAAAAGGCGAAAGTGCGTGACTTATCAGGTGCGATTGTTGTTTTGAAAAAAAGTTTAGAGTTTAATAAGAAAAATACCAACGCAAGAAATCTCCTTGGGTTGATTTATTATGAGATGGGTGAGACCGTAGCAGCTTTGAGCGAGTGGGTGTTGAGTAAATACCTGCAGGCCGATGACAATGCAGCGGATTACTATATTAATACGATTCAGAAGAATCAGACGGCACTGGATGCGACAAATCAAACGATTAAAAAGTATAATTCTGCATTGGCGGCAGCACAGGCAGGAAATGATGATTTGGCAATTATCCAATTAAAAAAAGTAGTGAGTCTGAATCCGCATTTTGTGCGTGCACAGCAGCTGCTTGCATTATTGTATATTCATGACAAAGACTATCATAAAGCAGCAAAATGCTTAAACCGCGCCAGGCGAATTGACTTTAATAATACGACAACACTGCGCTATATGCAGGAAGTTGGTGACTTAGCTGCTTCCTCAGAGAAAGAGTTAGTGAAAAAGCCGTCAAAGAAAGACCCTCTTTCGAATGTAACCCCGGTGGGTACTTACAAGGAAGAAAAGCGGTCGTTAATGCCGGTTATCTATGTGATTATCGGTGCCATTGTCGGACTTGCCGTAGCGTTTGTTCTGCTTTGGCCGACGATGAAAAACAGCGGAAGTGGAGAAGGCTCACATATTTCAGATACAAATGACCAGTTAGCCGTGCAATCTTCCCAGATTTCCGGATTGAAGAAAGAGAAGGAACTTTTGCAGGAGCAGGTTGACAAGCTGCAAAAACAGATAAAGGATGCGGATTCGTCTGCACAGAAACAAACGGCAAGTTATGAAAAGTTATTGACAGGAGTCAAGGCTTATCTTGCGGATGATAAGATTCAGGCAGCAATTGCCGTGGCGGACTGCAAAAAATCCGATTTTGGAAGCAGTGAAGCAAAAGAAATTTACACAACCATTCATACCGTGACGGATGCACAGATTCAAGCCCTTTTAAATGAAGGAAAGCGTACGGCGTATACGTCTTATGATGGAGCGATTGCAATTTACCGCAATGTGCTGAAACTGAAACCAAAACATCAGGATGCGATGTACCAGATTGGTTATTGTTATCAGAAAAAGCAGGATAACAAAAAAGCAAAGAAGTGGTATCGAAAAGCAATTAAGGTAGATCCAAACAGCGCAATTGCGAATAAGGCAAATAACTATTTGCAGCAGATTGAGCAGCAAGGTACACAAGGACAATAAGAATAAAAGAACGAATGAGAAGACCTATAGAAGAAAATTTCTATGGGTCTTTTTCGAATGACTAAAAAAGGAAGGAAAGAAAAAAATGGAGCAATTTTCAATGGAGCGAACGGGCTCTCAGCTTGTGTTACACATTTGCGAGGAATTGGATCATCATACAGCAGGACAAATCAGCAAAGTAGTGGATTTACAAATAGAGAAGGGAAATGTCAGGACATTAATATTTGACTTTTCGGGTATAACATTTATGGACAGCTCAGGAATTGGCATGGTAATGGGAAGACATCGAAAAATGAATTTTTTAGGAGGAAGAACTTTTGTGACCGGAATTGGAGATAACGTTGACCGTATTTTCAGAATGTCGGGGCTTTATCGGATTATTCCCAAATATCAGGAAAGGACGGAAGTTTTATAATGGAAAAATCGGAGATTATGTTTGAATTTGACAGTAATTCGGAAAATGAAAGTCTGGCGCGGACGGTTGTTGCCGCATTTTTAGCAAGGCTTGACCCGACCTTAGAAGAACTTGGTGATGTCAAGACAGCAGTTTCCGAGGCGGTTACAAATGCCATCATTCACGGATATGATGGCAAGCCGGGGAAGGTTAAGATACATAGCTGGATTGAGGAAAATACCATATGGATTGAAGTGGCGGACCAAGGTGTTGGAATCGGTGACGTAAATCGTGCCATGGAACCGTTGTTTACGACCAGACCGGAAATGGAACGTTCCGGAATGGGCTTTGCTTTCATGGAAGCTTTCATGGATGAGCTGCATGTGGAGTCACAGGTGGGGCAGGGAACAACGATTCGTATGAAGAAAAAAATTTATAGTTCATTTATTTTGTCATAAGGGAGTCTGCCAATGGAAACCATAGAACTGATTAAACGTTCACGAGCAGGGGATAAATTGGCAAGAGAACAAGTGATTAAGGCGAATATGCCGTTGGTATACAGTATCGTGAAGCGATTTGCGGGAAGAGGATATGATGCCGAAGATTTGAGCCAGATTGGTGCAATTGGTTTGATTAAAGCAGTCGATAATTTCAATGTGAATTTTGAAGTGAAATTTTCTACTTATGCAGTGCCGGTAATTAGTGGTGAAATCAAACGATTTTTACGCGATGATGGAATGGTCAAAGTCAGCCGGACATTAAAGGAAAATGGAATACGGATTAAGCGTGCAGCTGAAATGTTGGCCATTCGACTGGGGCGTGATGCGACGTTAGAGGAACTAAGCGCAGCAACAGAATTGGCAAGAGAAGATATCGTAATGGCACTTGAAGCCAGCAGCGAAGTGGAGTCTCTGCATAAAACGGTATTTCAAAAAGAAGGAAGCGAAATTCTTCTTATGGACAAAATTCCATCGAAAAAAAATGAATCGGAGCATATTGTTAATCAAATCTTGTTAGAGCAGCTTTTGGGTGAGCTTGGCGAGAAAGAGAGAAAATTGATTGAACTACGCTATTTTGAAGATAAAACACAAACACAGACCGCAAAACTTTTGGATATGAGTCAGGTACAGGTCAGTCGTTTGGAAAAGAAAATTATTGGCTCGATGAGGAAACATTTTGTATGTCGCAGTCATGAATAAAAATATAGAAAATGGCAATGGTAATACCGAAAGGAAGTGTTTGTATGAAAAAAGCAGGTATTTGTACCATTGTCATTCTTGTATTTGCGGCATTGGCGGTCTGGATTTACCGCTCGGGTAATCACGATGAGAAAACACCGGTACAAGGAAAGGGAACATTGGTGAAGGAGTATAAAGAATGGAAGAGATACTATATGTAAAAATCGCGCAGAATATCCCGGTTGCAAAGCGTCAGGTTACATTTCATGATCTGGCAACTTTACATTGTACGAATAAAAAAGTTGTACAGGAATTAAATCAAATGGTATTTTATACGCTGCCCGCTCATGGCCCGCAAAAAACGATGTTCACGATTGCGAAAGTATATGAGGTGATTCATCAGAAATATCCGAATTTAAAAATTGAAAATTTGGGCGAACGTGATTTTGTTATTGATTATGAAAAGCCGGATGAAAAGGAGAAACAGAAAAAGTGGGAATATGTACGGACTATTTTTGTTTCTTTTATCGTTTTTATGGGAGCAGCTTTTACCATTATGACATTTAACGAGGATGTCAGTGTTGCGGATGTCTTTGACAAAGTATACCGTCTGGTGCTGGGGCAGGAAAAACAAGGCGGTTCCATCATTGAGATTTTTTATGCGATTGGCCTGCCGGTGGGAATCCTCGTTTTTTATAACCATTTCCGCAGGAAAAAAATTAAGGATGACCCGACACCGATTCAGGTTGAAATGCACACATATGAGGAGCAGGTAAACAAAACACTGATTGCGGCAGCATCAAGGGAGGGAAAAACGATTGACAGTGATTCAGTATAGCGTTCTCATTCTGATTGGTTTGGCGAGCGGTTTTGCTGTCGCATCGGGAATATTTGCATTTATTACGATGCTTGGCATTATACCGAGACTGGCGGCAAGGACGAAAACGGCAAATCATGTGGTGTGGTATGAAACGATGATTATAGCGGGCGGTGCATTGGGAAATATTTGGATTGTGTTTGAAATTCCGATGCCGCTGACTTCGATTTTTTTGGCGGTTTATGGGCTTTTTGCAGGTGTATATGTCGGATGTCTGGTAATGGCACTGGCAGAAATGCTGCGTGTAATTCCCATTTTAGTGAACCGTCTGCAAATTAAAGAAGCGTTTTATCTTATTCCGCTTGCAATTGCAATTGGGAAAATAACAGGAACTTTATTTCAATATTTTTATCAAGGCTAAAGGAGCAGAAAATGAATCAGGATAATATCGACATTCAAGAGGTTTTACAGGAAAAGGAACAGAAAAAGAAGGATGAAAAGTATAATGCTTATGTAAAAAATCACACGCCGAAAAAGAGCTGGTGCATTAATTTACTGAAAGCATATGCGATTGGAGGATTTATTTGTGTCGTAGGACAGGCTCTTTCGAATGCTTATATGAGTTTGGGGATGGAAAAAGAAACAGCGGGATTATATACGACATTATCGCTGATTTTTCTCAGTGTGCTGTTTACCGGTTTGAATTTATATCAGAAGCTTGCCAATTTTGCAGGTGCAGGAACGATTGTACCGATTACCGGATTTGCCAATTCAGTAGCCGCACCGGCAATTGAATTTAAGGAAGAAGGATGGGTATTTGGCGTTGGATGTAAAATTTTCACGATTGCCGGACCGGTTATTTTGTATGGTGTGTTTTGCAGTTGGGTGCTTGGTGTGATTTATTGGTTTGGAACGATTCTCTGACAGAACAAAGTAAGGGAAAACATTGAAAAAAAATCTCATTTGTGCTATCCTTAATACAGTTGCGCAAGCAGCCAATTTTGATACTATCGGGGGAAATTATTATGTACAAATATGATCCAAAATCGAGTATCGCAGATGAATTTATTAACGATGCAGAAATTTTAGAATCACTGGCATATGCCAGAGAAAATAAGGCAAATAAACAGGTAATTGATGCGATTTTGCAGAAAGCACGCGAGATGAAAGGAATCAGCCACAAAGAGGCGGCGGTTCTTTTGGAATGTGAATTGGAAGAGGAAAATAAGGAAATTGAAAAACTTGCAAAAGAGATTAAAGAGCGGTTTTATGGCAAGCGAATTGTAATGTTTGCGCCACTTTATTTATCTAATTATTGTATTAACAGTTGTGTGTACTGTCCGTATCATGTAAAAAATAAACATATTGCAAGAAAAAAACTGTCGCAGGAAGAAATTAAGCAGGAAGTAATTGCGCTGCAGGATATGGGGCATAAGCGTCTGGCGATAGAAGCGGGCGAAGACCCGGAGAATAATCCGCTTGAGTACATTTTGGAGAGTATTCGTACGATATACAGCATTAAGCACAAAAATGGAGCGATTCGTCGTGTCAATGTAAATATTGCAGCGACTTCTGTTGAAAATTATAAGAAACTCAAAGATGCAGGGATTGGAACTTATATTCTGTTTCAGGAGACTTATAATAAAGAAGCTTACAAAGAACTACATCCGGCAGGGCCAAAAAGTGATTATGCGTACCATACAGAGGCGATGGACCGTGCCATGGAAGCTGGGATTGATGATGTAGGCTGCGGTGTTTTGTTCGGTCTGGATAAATACCGATATGAATTGGTTGGGATTATTATGCACGCAGAGCATTTGGAGGCTAAGTTTGGTGTTGGACCGCATACCATCAGTGTGCCTCGTGTCTGCCCGGCTGATGACATTGATCCGGAAGAATTAAATGCCATTCCGGATGAAATCTTTGAGAAGATTGTATCGGTTATCCGCATTGCGGTGCCATATACCGGAATGATTGTTTCAACCCGTGAATCGAAAGCAACGAGAGAAAAAGTATTAGACCTTGGAATCAGCCAGATTAGCGGTGGTTCCCGCACAAGTGTGGGCGGCTACGTTGAGGAAGAGCCGGAAGAAGAGAATTCCGCTCAGTTTGATGTGTCCGATAGAAGAAGTCTGGATGAGGTTGTGAACTGGCTGCTTGGACTTGGATATATTCCGAGTTTCTGTACGGCTTGTTACCGGGAAGGACGAACCGGTGACCGGTTTATGAAATTATTGAAATCGGGGCAGATTGTAAACTGTTGTCAGCCAAATGCTCTGATGACACTTAAGGAGTATTTAGAGGACTATGCTTCTGCGGACACGAAAGAAAAAGGGGAAAAAGTGATTCAGGAGCAGCTGGAAATTATTACAAATCCGGTAGTGAAAGAGAAGGCAAAAGAGTATATTGAAAATATTCATGAAGGCAAAAGAGATTTCCGATTCTAGTGAATCAATCGAAAGGCACTTGGTGTTTTAAGTGCCTTTCGGTCAAAATAAAGGAGGTAGCATTTGTTTTATAGTATATTGGGTAAAGAGAAGTGTGAGGATTCGGAAAAAATCAGTATTTTTACGGATTTTAATTTGAATGTGTGCATTTCTTACATGAACAATTTGGTTAAGGGATACGATTTACAAAAATTGTATGAGAATATTCCAAAAGAATCTGAGACAACAAAGTATCGGAGAAAAATCACCTCAGATATGCAGAATGAGGCAGTTTTCAAGGCGTTTGACAGGTATGCAAAGCAGGTGGCGAGGGCAGTTTCTTATGAGAAAAAAAGCACTTACAGTAATCTGATTTATCAAAAGCAGAAATGGCATTTAGATTCCCTTCTTATTTACATACAGGCAGTCGAACAATTATTGGATGACTTAAAAAGGCAGTCGTCTTATTCGGATGCAATGGAAGAACTTGTTTCCTATCTTTACGAGGTGACAAAAAGTGAAGCATTTGTAAAGGGCAAAGAATTGGTGCAAAATCTGCATCAGTCGATGGAAGAAATGAAAATGATATTTTCCCTTCAAAAAAATAAGGTTGTGTGGGAAGAAAAATCGGAGGGCGAATTTTTTGCAGAGAGAATGGCAAAGGCCTTTGCTGCCGCCAAAAAGCCGGGGCAGGCAGTGAATGTAAACAAGGAAACAGAGCTTACGTTGCTTGAGAGAAATCTAGCGGAGCGGCAGATTAAGAGACAAAACTGGGATGGTATGTTAGAAACACTGTTACGGATTCAGATGGATGAAAAACTGGTGCAGTTAGCGGAAGATGTGCAGTACTATCTTGGTTTTTTCCTGCTTGTGCGGGACATGAAAGGAAGAGGTTATTCATTTTGTATGCCGGAGGAAACGGATAAACTGGAAGTAAAGCAGGGATATGATCTTGCCTTAGCTCTTCGCAGTGAAAAGGAAGTGATTGCAAATGACTGTAATCTGCAAAAAGATGAGCGGTTCTTTGTGATTACGGGAGCCAATGGAGGAGGCAAGACGACCTATGCGCGCATGATTGGACAAATTCTGTATTTTGCAAAAATGGGTCTTTTAGTTCCATGTGAAAAGGCAGGTGTGCCAAATTACACAACGATTTTATCACATTTTTCAAATGACGAATCGGAGATGTCCGGAAAAGGAAAGTTAGTGGAGGAATTAACCCGCTTAAAACCGATGATGCAGGAAAAATGGAGTGGAAGTTTTGTGATTTTGAATGAGCTATTTACGACAGCGGCAACGTGGGATGCCGGTATTATGGGGCAGAAAGTGCTTGATTATTTCATGTCGCATGACTGCTATGGAATTTATGTGACACATATCCAGTCGCTTGCAAAAGAGAGGGGTGGGTTAGTGAGTCTGGTTGCGGAACTGGCAGATGACCATCATACGCGTTCTTTCAAAATAACAAGAAAACCAGCGAGTGAGGCAGAATATGAAGACTCACTGATTACCAAATACAATATGACCGAAAATCAGATGAAGGCGGTGATAGGACATGAAGATTGAATTTTTCGAGGAGACAAATTTTTCGTATCGGAGAAAGCAGGATTTGGAAAAGGACTTAAATCTGCATTGGATTGCTAGAAATATGGCAGGTGACAAAGTAGGTGACATTCCTGCTATTTTGCAAGTTCTTCAGCATCCTCTTACGACGGAAAGTGAGATTGAAAAAAGGCAGCAGGTTGTTATGGCTGCCTGTGAAAACACATCAGTAACATATCGGCTGCGGGACCGGATTGTTACGCTTTCAGAAAATCTGACCCGTGGACTGCATGCGATTTTAGACAGCCGCGGTAAACATTTGATGGAACAGACGATGATTGGTGTGCATGTAGAAACAATTCGGGAATTGGTGCAGGGACTTTCTGAGATTTCGCAAATGGGAGTGAAAAATCCGGAGATTTTCAAAGAGACTGCATTTAACTATTTTTATGACAGTTTTTGTGAGGCAGAGCCGGCCGAAAGATTAGAAGAGCAGCTTGCACTGGTGCAGAATCTGGATGCTTTTAAAGGAAACGGAGAAATTGTGCTGGAGGGAGCAATTGGGGAAGGATTTTCCCTGGAAAATGTGGAAGTTGTTTCCGTATGTGACAAGGCAAAGCGGGCAGGAAGCGGTATTTTCTCAGGAAAGAAGGGGCGCGTAATTGCCAGTGAGGAAGTTTACCAGAGCGGTGTTCAGTTTGCCAACCGGGTTGTCCTTGAATTATTAGAGCAGTGTTCGCCGTTTCTGCAGCAGTGGGAGGAGATTTTACAGACGCTGTCAAGGCAGATTATCTTTTTGGCGGGCTGTGCGAGAATGTATGAGCGTGGTTTGTCGGCTGGGTTTTATTTTTGTATGCCAAAAGATTGTGAAGAAGAGGCAGAAAAATTATATGAATTGGCACTTGCTTTGCAGAGTATGGAGCAGCCAATTCCAAATACTGTGAGTCTGAAAGAACAACGGGCCCTTATCGTGACGGGAGCTAACCAAGGCGGAAAATCAACCTTTTTGCGCAGTCTTGGTATTGCGCAGGTGCTTTGTCAGGCGGGGATGTACGTGCCGGCAAAGAAATATCCGCTTTATGCGTATGAGGATATTTTCACGCATTTTACCAGACGCGAAGATGCAACGATGAACATGGGTAAATTTGAAGAAGAGTTAAAGCGTATGGAGCAGATTTTACGTGGGGCAAAGAAAAATACGCTGATTCTTTTGAATGAATCGTTTGCGACTACAACAGAAGTGACGGCTTACCAGATTGCAATGGATTTAATGCATACTTGTCTTTCGGAGGCGGTAACGGTATGGATGGTGACTCATATTACGAAATTTGCAAAAGAATTGTATGGGGAACACCCTGAGAATGTATTGTTTTTGTCGGCGGGCAGAACGGAAGAAAATGAAATTCGTTTTCAAATGTATGAAAAAGTGCCAGGCGACACAAGTTATGGCCTGACACTTTATGAACAAATGATTGGGAAAATAAATTAGCCCTGATATAAGTTTCTCTTATCAATGACGCGGACTGCTTTTCCTTCACTGCGTGCAATGGTTTTCGGCTCTACTAAAGTAACTTCAGCTAAAATACCAAGCATGGCTTTCAGACCGGATACTAATTTTTTGCGAGCCAGATCGCGGTTGAAGGAAGCGTCAGCTGCCATGACCGGAGTCATTTCTACCTGAACTTCAATATTATCACTGTTTTTAGCACGGGTAACGATAATCTGATAATTTGCCGGGAATCCCTGATTGATTAATACCGTTTCAATCTGTGAAGGGAATACATTGACACCTTTTACAATCAGCATATCATCACTTCGTCCCATTGGTTTTGTCATTTTTACATGAGTACGTCCGCAGGAACATTTCTCGCGGCTTAATATACAGATATCACGTGTACGGTAGCGGAGAAGCGGAAATGCTTCTTTTGTAATACTGGAAAATACTAATTCACCTTTTTCACCGTCCGGAAGAACTTCACCGGTCTCCGGATTGATAATTTCGGCAATAAAGTGGTCCTCATTAATATGCATGCCGCTCTGTGCTTCACACTCAAAAGCAACACCCGGTCCGGAAATTTCGGTCAGACCATAAATGTCATAAGCTTTGATGCCAAGTGACTGCTCGATATCGTGGCGCATTTCTTCTGTCCATGCCTCTGCACCAAAGATGCCGGCTTTCAGTTTAATCTGATCTTTTACACCACGCTCTTCAATGGTCTCTGCCAAATAGGCAGCATAGGATGGTGTACAGCATAAAATAGTTGAACCTAAGTCTGTCATAAACTGAATCTGACGGTCTGTATTACCGGAGGACATCGGAAGTGTCAAACTTCCTAATTTATGAGAACCGCCATTTAATCCAAACCCGCCGGTAAATAAGCCATAGCCATAACTGACATGAACTACATCTTCTTTTGTACCGCCGGCAGCAACAATCGCGCGGGCACAGCAGTCTTCCCATAAATCAAGGTCGTGCTGGGTATAGAAAGCTACAACACGGCGTCCGGTCGTTCCACTTGTTGACTGCATGCGGACACAATCTTTTAAAGGACGTGCCAAAAGTCCATATGGATAAGCATCTCTTAAGTCATCCTTTGTAATAAAAGGAAGTTTATGTAAATCATCAATCGATTTAATATCGCCTGGTTCAAGACCTTTGTTCTGCATGCGTGTGCGGTAGTAAGGAACGTTGTCATAGATGTTTTTTACCTGCTTTACCAAACGCTCACTTTGCCATGCGCGAATCTGGTCTGCGGATGCACATTCAATTTCTTTTTGAAAATAGTTTCCCATTACATTAATCCTCCATTTTGTAAATATCTTTTTCATGTAAGTGCGAATGTCATTTTGTCATTTTGACCTAAGATTCATTTTACATGAATCTATATAAAAAAGCAAGGTGCTCCACGAATGAAGCACCTTTTGTTACAACCCTTTTAACTTATATAACTTTTATTCAAAAATTATTTCATTAACAATCGATTATAACTTTGTTACGTTTGCTGCCTGAGGACCTTTCTCGCCATCGATAACTTCGAATTCTACTTCGTCGCCTTCATCGAGAACTTTGAATCCGTCCATCTGCAGAGCAGAAAAGTGTACGAATACGTCATTTCCTTCTTCATCGGAGATAAATCCGAAACCTTTTTTGGCATTAAACCATTTAACTGTACCTTTCATGTGTTTTGCCTCCTAAAAATATAATTTAACACCCTTTAACAATAGCACATTAGGAAACAAAAGTCAAAGAGTAATTTTGTAGTAAGTTTTTAGCAAAAAGAAGAGTCCAAACCTTTACCGTTCGGGACCGTTCTCACTAAAGGAACACACGCAGCGGCGCCTGAGGGAAAACTACGCCCTCTATGCACCGGCGGTGTTCAAAATCCCTCATGGTAAAGGTTTGGGCTCTTCTTTCTGATAACGAAACTTACTATAAAATGTTGACCTATTGGTATTTGATTGTTTTACTGTTTCGTTGGTTTGCAAGTACCGGCAAGAAGCTTAGGCAACCGAAAGTGTCAAAAAAGGCAAAAAGAGTTGCATGGATTTTGAGAGAGAACAACCAAAAAGAAGATAAGGGCAAAGAGTTGTCGTAGAAGTAGTTTTGATGAGAAGTTGCTAGTGTTTTTAACTTCCGGTGATTCCCCCAAAATAAATCTGCAACGATTGCGCTTCAAATACGTAGGTATCTGGCATGTGTAGTTTACATGCCGATACCCTTACGCATTTTGATAAGCGGGAGCGGCGCAAGAGATGCAGATTTATTTTGGGGGAATTTGGAAAGTGAAAAAACCACTCAAATTTTTGACATTCCCCCGCCAAATGTGATACTGTATAAATATCTGAAAAAAGATAGAAAATAAGAAGAAAAGAATAGATTGGAGAGTCGCGATGAATGTTTCAAATTGCAGCGCATACGAGTTAATTGAAGAAAGCAAAATATCGGATTTAAACAGTACAGGATATTTGCTCCGCCATAAAAAGAGCGGTGCCAGAGTGGCAGTTTTGGAAAATGATGATGAGAATAAAGTGTTTAACATAGGTTTTCGGACACCGCCAAAGGATTCGACCGGAGTTGCTCATATTGTGGAGCATACGGTGTTGTGCGGCTCAGATAAGTTTCCGGTGAAAGACCCGTTTATTGAACTTGCAAAGGGTTCCTTAAACACATTCTTAAATGCGATGACCTACCCGGATAAGACAGTTTACCCGGTGGCAAGCTGTAATGACAAGGATTTTCAAAACCTCATGCATGTGTATCTGGATGCGGTTTTTTATCCGAATATTTATAAAGAAGAAAAAATCTTTCGCCAGGAAGGATGGCACTATGAATTAGAGAGCGTGGATGGAGAACTGATTTACAATGGTGTGGTATTTAATGAGATGAAGGGTGTATTTTCATCAGCGAAACAATTGTTAGACCGTAACATCCAGCAGTCGTTATTCCCGGATACGGCATATGGCGTGGAGTCCGGCGGAGACCCGGCATCAATACCGGATTTGACCTACGAGGATTATCTGGCATTTCATAAAAAATATTATCATCCATCGAATAGTTATCTGTATTTGTATGGAAATATGGATATGGAAGAAAAGTTAAACTGGATTGATGAAAATTATCTGAGCCATTTTGAGAAAATTGAAGTGGATTCCGAGGTGCGGCTGCAAAAGCCATTTGCCGAAAGAAAAGAGGAGTATGGTTTTTATTCGGTGACGGAAGGGGAGGACACCGAAGGAAAGGCATATTTCAGTTATAATACCGTGTGTGGCGACGGACTTGACAGAAATTTGTACCGGGCATTTCCGGTTCTTTCCTATGTATTAGTGCAGTCGATTGGAGCACCGTTAAAACAGGCTTTATTGGACGCGGGCATTGGAAATGACATCAGTTGTTATTATGAAGAGAGTGTCAGACAGCCGTTTTTCTCGATTATTGCGAAAAATGTAAAAATGGAGCAGAAACAGCAGTTTATTACTGTGATTGAGACTGAGTTGAAAAAAATCGTCAAAGAGGGATTGAATCAGCAGTCACTGCTTGCGGCAATCAACGGATATGAATTTCAGTACCGGGAGGCGGATTTTGGAAACTTCCCGAAAGGGCTTATGTATGGACTTCAGATTTTTGACAGCTGGCTGTATGATGAAAATAAACCGTTTATTCATATTCAGGCAAACGATACATTTGCATTTTTGAAAAAGCAGGTTGGCACAGATTATTTTGAAAAAATCATTGAAAAATATCTGCTTAAAAATCCGCATGCGACATTTGTCAGTGTGCAGCCAAAAGTGGGCTTGACTACGCTTATGGAAGAGGAAGAAAAGAAAAAGCTGGAAGACTATATGGAAACTTTGAGCGATGAACAGAAAGAGGCACTCGTGAAAGAAACAGAGGAACTCAAAAAGTATCAGGAGGAGCCGACTCCTTCGGAGGATTTAAAATGCATTCCGCTTCTCACGAGAGAGGATATGAAGAAAGAAGCGCAGCCATTTAAAAATGAAATGAAAGAAATGGTGGGAGTTCCGGTTTTGCATCATGATATTTTTACGAATGGCATTGAGTATTTTCGCTGCTTTTTCGATGTCAAAGATTTGGAAGAGTATACACCGTATTTGTCTCTTTTGAGCGAATTAATTTCGGCTATGGATACGGAAAAGTATACGAAACTGGAACTTAGTAATGAGATTCTTTTGCATGCCGGCGGTATTTCGACAGATTTGGTTGTGTACGCAAACCGTCATAATGACGATTACCGGTATTTATGGGAGATTAGTGGAAAAGCATTAACCGGAGAGACGGAAAAGGTGTTTGACCTTTTGGCGGAAATGCTTACCAATACAAAGCTTTTCGATGAAAAACGACTGTATGAGATTATTGCGGAGAGCCGCTCGATTAAGCAGTCATCGCTTTTGTCGGCAGGACACACAACAGCGGTTGGCCGTGCGATGGCATATATGAAAAAGAACGCATATCTTACGGAATATATCCGAGGAATTGCCTACTATGACTTTTTGTGCGATTTGGAAGAGCATTTTGATGAGAGAAAGGAGAATTTGATTTCTGTTTTACAGGCATTGGCAAAGAAGGTTTTTGTAAAGGAGCGTCTGTCTGTCGATTTAACTTCTGGCAAAGAAGGCTTAAAACCGCTTGAAAATGGACTTTCACGGTTGATTGACCGGTTGCCGGATTCTGCGGAGGAAAAACTTCTAAAACCGGAATATTCGATGAAACCGATTGTAGGAAATGAGGGATTTAAGACGGCTGGAAAAGTGCAATATGTGGCACGGGTCGGAAATTCTTCGGAAAAAGGAATTGCTTACAACGGTGTCAATAAGGTATTAAAAACAATTCTTGGATATGATTACTTGTGGAATGAAGTCCGTGTCAAAGGCGGCGCCTATGGTGTTATGTGTGCTTTTACAGATTTGGGAAATGGGTATATGGTATCGTACCGCGACCCGAACCTTGCAGAAACAAATGAAGTATTTGAAAAGGTACCGGCTTATCTGGAAGCTTTTGATGCTGATGAGCGCGATATGATGAAATATATTATTGGTACGGTTAGTGAGTTAGATACGCCATTAACACCGAGAGCCGAGGGACGGCGTTCGAGTCAGGCATGGCTTACCGACATTACCTTTGAGCAGATTCAAAAAGAGAGAGATGAGGTGCTTTCGGCAGACTGTGAACAGGTTCGCGAGGCTGCAAAAATGGTTTCCACGGTACTTAGTGATGGATATATTTGTGCAATCGGAAGCGAAGGAAAAGTGGAAGATGCAAAAGAGTTGTTTAATGAAATACGTGTTTTGAATTAGAAAGAAAATGGAGGATAAGATGGGACAGGAATTTAAATCAGGTTTTGTTACGTTAGTGGGCAGACCAAATGTGGGAAAATCTACGTTGATGAATCAAATGATTGGTCAGAAAATAGCGATTACTTCAAATAAACCGCAGACTACGAGAAACCGGATTCAGACGGTGTATCATGATGAGCGCGGACAGATCGTTTTTTTGGACACGCCGGGTATTCACAAGGCAAAAAATAAGCTTGGTGAATATATGGTAGGTGTGGCAGAAAAAACATTTTCAGAAGTTGACCTTGTGCTCTGGCTTGTTGAGGCAACAACATTTATCGGCAGAGGCGAGCGCTATATTGCAGAGGAGTTAAAACAGTCCAAAGCGCCGGTTATTCTTGTAATGAATAAAATTGATACGATTAAGAAAGACGAATTGTTAGAATGTATTGCTGCCTATAAAGATATGATGGAATTTGCAGAAATTATACCGGTTTCTGCGTGGACGGGCGAAAATGTCGATGAACTTATTACGACCATGTTTTCTTATCTGGAAGAGGGACCGGCATTTTACGATGAGGATACGATTACGGACCAGCCGGTGCGCCAGATTGTGGCGGAATTGATTCGCGAAAAAGCACTTCGTCTGCTTTCGGATGAAATTCCACACGGAATTGCTGTTGCCATTGACCAGATGAAAAACAGGCCGGGAAAAAGAAATTTGATTGACATTGATGCTACTATTATCTGCGAGAGAAGTTCCCATAAGGGAATTATCATCGGAAAACAGGGCAGTATGCTCAAACGAATTGGAACCGATGCCAGAAGGGAAATTGAAGAATTTTTGCAGGCAAAGGTAAATCTGAAACTTTGGGTTAAGGTGAAAAAAGACTGGCGTGACAGTGATTTTCTTCTTAAGAATTTTGGCTATAAAGAAAAAGACTGATTACCAATATGTGTTAGCATAGCCGGTTTGGAATCGGGATATCCTATTGCTAGGGTGTAAAGCAATTTACATCCGGACAAAAGTATAAAAGCCGCAAAAGGACTGCGGCGAGGAGGAACGCAATGGGAAATGAAGCAAACTGGAATACATTTACACAGACGGGGAAAGTGTCTGATTATCTGGCGTATGTGAGGGAAGAAAAAGGAAGAAACGGATGGGAAAATGCAGCAAAGGAAGAGAGGGGAACACGTGAAAGAGAGAGTGACAGGAATGGTGCTTTCGGCAGCTACCATTGGTGAATACGACAAACGTGTTGTCCTTTTGACGAAAGAGCGGGGGCGCATCTCCGCCTTCGCCAGAGGGGCAAGGCGCCCCAGAAGTCCGCTGTCTGCTGCAACGGAACCGTTTACCTTTGGGGAGTTTTTTATTTATAGAGGACGGGATTCTTATAGCATAGAGCAGGTTGAGGTGGAAAATTATTTCCCGGAATTAAGGCAGAATCTGGAGCATTTATATCTGGCACTTTATTTTTGCGAGGTGGCAGATTATTTTACGAGGGAAGGAATGACAGCGAAGCATGAATTGAATCTTTTGTATTTGTCGCTGCGGGCGTTATCGGTGCCTTCTCTGCCGGAAGAACTGGTGCGTTACATATATGAATTCCGGATGTTAGCGATTGCCGGGGAGGCACCGCGTATTTTTGAGTGCATAAGGTGTGGAAAAACGGAAAATCTGCACCATTTTTATGTGGGGGATGCGGGCATTGTCTGCGATGAATGCCACGACGGAAAGACCGGTATTTTGTTGTCGGAAACTGCTATTTACACTTTGCAGAGGATTCTCTCCTCGCCGCTTCAAAAATTGTATACTTTTTCTGTCAGCGAGGCAGTGCTTGTCCAGTTAAAAGAAGTTGTTTCACGATATTTTAAGGTGCACACAGACCGTACATTTCACTCGCTGGATATGTTAGATATGGGATTTTAAGTCTTTATTTTTACCACTTACAAACGAAATAGAACCACTTACGGAAAATGGGTTTACAATCCATTTTCTTTTGCTATAATGGCATTACACACGAAGAGGGAGGCGATTATGAAGATTACCATTGAGTTGGATGAGAATCTGCCGGATGATGAAATAAGGATTCACTGCCGCCGGATGACTGAGGAACTGCAAAAAATTCAAGAGGCATTTGCATCCGGTCATACGGAGACAAAACGGCTGGTTCTTTATCAGGGAGATTTGGAGTGTTATGTGGATGTTTTGGATATTTTGTTTTTTGAAACCGAAGGAACAATAGTTCAGGTTCACACAAGAGATGAAATATATGAGACGAAACAGCGGCTCTACGAATTGGAGGAGATTCTTCCAAATCAATTTCTGCGTGTTTCCAAATCGACGATTGCCAATGTGTCGGAAATTTATTCGCTGCAAAAGAGTAATCTGTCGACAACGAGCTGTGCGGCATTTCGAAATTCCCATAAGCAGATTTTTGTATCCAGACATTACAGCAGAGTATTAAAAGAAAAATTAGTAGAAATGAGGATGAGATGATGAAAAAAAATTATTTTTGGGGCGTATTTTTAATCTTGGCGGGTGCCTATCTGGTTGTGAGCCAGCTTGGATACCTTCCGGCAGTAGGCGTATTTTCACTGTTGTTTACCGTTGTATGCATCGCCGTGATTGTGGCGAGTATCCCACATGTTCACTTTGGCGGAATTTTATTTCCACTTGCTTTTATCGCAATTATCTACGATAAACCGCTTGGAATCACGGCAATCACACCGTGGACAGTTTTACTGGCAGCCCTTCTATTGACGATTGGACTACACCTGATCTTTGGACGTTTTCGGAAAAAAATATTCCATCGCGGGCACTCTAAAAAAAGAGATGAATGGGACGAAGTGAAGGGTGAAAAACTCAATGGTGACGAACTGGATATTTCGTCAACTTTTGGCAGTGTCATCCGCTACATCACATCGGAAGATTTTCGCTATGCGGAAATAGATGCCAGTTTTGCAGGGGTTAAGGTGTATCTTGACCAGGCAAGAATCCCATCGGGAAATGCAACAATAAACATTGATTCATCATTTGCCGGTGTCGAACTTTTCGTGCCAAAAGAGTGGCAGATTGTGAACCATGTAGAGAGCAGTTTTGGTGGAATTGATGAAAAAAATAACAGAAACGGCGAAGTCACGGCAACACTCACATTAGAGGGAAGCAATAACTTTGGTGGAATTACGATTTACTATGTGTAAGCAAAAGACCGTAGTTTCGCATGAGGGACCACTTTCGTTAGAGAACACACGTAACGGTGCGCAAGGACAGAATACGTCCTTAGCGCACCGACGGTGTTCAAGTCCCTCATGGCGAAATCTACGGTCTTTTTTGCTCTGCCCGGCCAAGCACCCTCTCCCCATTTGAGAAAATTATTCGCAGGAAATATTCCATGTTGGTCTTTGAGACTTCCGGTAATTCACTAAGAAAAGATTTGCATCGAGTGGGTTTTGAGTGCGTCAGCAGGTGGCACTGGTAGTTTCAGTGCCCCTGCTGTTACGCAACTCAACCAGGCGGGAGCCGTCCCACGAGATGCAAACTTTTCTTAATGAATTATGGAAACCTCAAAAACCACCATATAGAATATCCCCCACAAATTATTTTACTTGCAAAAACATCGCTAAAATAGTACAATATTGAGAGAAAATGAAAGCAATGGAGGAAGACGATGGAAAAGACAATGGACAAAATCGTTGCACTGGCTAAGAGCCGTGGATTTATCTATCCGGGTTCTGAGATTTACGGTGGTTTAGCGAATACATGGGATTATGGAAATCTCGGTGTAGAATTAAAAAATAATGTAAAAAAAGCATGGTGGCAGAAGTTTATTCAGGAGAATAAATACAATGTTGGTGTGGACTGTGCGATTCTTATGAATCCGCAGACATGGGTAGCATCCGGACACCTTGGCGGCTTTTCCGACCCTCTGATGGATTGTAAAGAGTGTCATGAGCGTTTCCGTGCAGACCAGTTGATTGAAGAGTTTGCAGGAGATAATGACATTGAATTAGATGGTTCTGTAGATGGCTGGTCCAATGAGCAGATGGAACAGTTTATCGAAGAACACAAAATTGCATGCCCAAGTTGTGGAAAACACAATTTTACGGAAATTCGTCAGTTTAACCTGATGTTTAAAACATTCCAGGGTGTAACCGAAGATGCAAAAAATACCGTATATCTTCGTCCGGAGACGGCACAGGGTATTTTTGTAAACTTTAAAAATGTACAGCGTACATCACGCAAAAAAATTCCGTTTGGTATTGGACAGATTGGTAAGTCATTCCGTAATGAGATTACGCCGGGTAACTTTACATTCCGTACCCGTGAGTTTGAACAGATGGAACTTGAATTTTTCTGTGAGCCGGGAACGGATTTGGAGTGGTTTAACTACTGGCGTCAGTTCTGTATCGATTGGCTGCAGAGCCTTGGCATCAAAGAAGATGAGATGCGTGCGCGTGACCATTCACCGGAAGAACTTTGCTTCTACAGTAAGGGAACGACAGACCTTGAGTTCTTGTTCCCATTTGGCTGGGGCGAACTTTGGGGAATCGCAGACCGTACAGATTACGATTTGACACAGCATCAGAATACTTCCGGCGAGCCGATGGAATATTTTGATGATGAAAAACGTGAGAAATACATTCCTTATGTAATTGAGCCTTCACTGGGAGCAGACCGTGTAACACTTGCCTTCCTTTGCAGTGCTTATGATGAAGAAAATATTGGAACGGAAGAAAAACCGGATGTTCGTACGGTTCTTCATTTCCATCCGGCATTGGCACCGGTTAAAATTGGTGTGCTGCCATTGTCAAAGAAATTGAATGAGAATGCTGAAAAAGTATTTGAAGAGCTCAGCAAGACTTACAACTGTGAATATGACGACCGTGGTAATATCGGTAAACGCTACCGCCGTCAGGATGAAATCGGTACACCATATTGTGTTACTTATGATTTTGATTCAGAAGAAGATGGTATGGTTACGGTACGTGACCGTGATACTATGGAACAGGAAAGAGTTAAAATTGTAGATTTGAAAGAGTATTTTGCGGATAAATTTACATTTTAGGAGACTTTATGCAGAAACGCGAAGTTACTAAAAAGCAACTGGCTGTCATCATCTTGTTAAGCATCGGGATGCTGGCAGCCGCTGCTTTATTAAATCAGTTTTTCCCGGCCGGGTCAAAGCAGACAAAGGAAACATTAAAACAGACAGCGGTTACGCCGAAGGTGACCGCTTTGCCGTCGTTGTCTCCGACACAAAAACCGACACCGACGCCTGATCCGACCCAAAAAGTAGCAACTTTCTTTCAGGGACCAAAGGCTTATGAGGGGCGCAGAGAGTGGTCCGGTAAATGGGGCAAAGAGTTTTACGATGGTGGCTCCTTTGGTGCTTTTGGATGCGGTTTGTGTTGCATGGCAAATATTTATACGACATTTTCTTCGTATGAAAGTTCACCGGTTGATATGTACCGGTATGCAAAAAAAGTGAGTGGCTATGGCGGTGGTGGTGCTATCGACTGGGGCTATATGAAGGCTACGTTAAAAGAACTTGGTTTTACGTCAGATGTTTTTCGTAAGCCCGGCAAATACGAAGCGTTTCAAAAGTTAGTGAAAGAATCACTGGCATGTATTGTTGTGGTGAGCAGTAATGACAGCGATTGTTACTGGAAAGATACACCGGGGCATTATGTGACATTGTTTTTATATGATGAGAAAAGCGATAAAATTTTTCTCGGGGATTCCGGAGATTTGACGCATAACAGACAGTGGGTACCTTTGAAAAAAGTATATCGTTCTTTGAAAAAATCAAACCCATGGCAGATTTTGCAGGTGACATCGTTTGATAAGTCGAAGGACAATTGGAAACATAAAGGATTTGGAGGAAATGCGATACTTCCGAAAGAATGGAAATAAATACGCAGGCAGGTGATACGCAGTGAATATTGCAATTTGTGATGATGACAAAGGCGTATGCTCTCAGCTTGAGGGGTGGATTGAACAATATAACTATGAAAATGCAACGCGTCTCTATGTTGACGTGTATCATAGTGCGGAGACATTGCAGCAGCAGTTACAGAACGGTCAGTGGTATGACATGCTGTTTCTTGATATTGAACTGCCACAGAAAAATGGAATTGAACTGGGGCAGATGATTCGCAGTGCATGGAAAATGGATTTGATTTATTTGGTTTTTATCTCCGGAAAATCAAATTATTGTATGGATTTATTTGATGTGCATCCATTGAATTTTCATTTAAAACCGTTAAAACACAAGGATGTTGTAAAAGATATTGACCTCGTGCGTGAGCGTGTTAATACGGGAACGCTTGCTTTTCGGTACCGTGAAGATGGTGTTTATAAAAGTGTATGTTTGAAGGATATTGTGTATTTTGTAGGAGCGGGAAAAGGTGTTGAAGTTCATTGTAAGGACGGGAGAGTGGCTTTTGCGGGGAATTCGCTGCAGCAGCTTTGTGACATTTACGAAAAACATGGATTCAGCCGTTGTCATAAGAGTTATCTGATTAACCTGAATTATGTTTCGGAATATTCTATGTCAAAGGTGAAGATGTCAGATGGCAAAGAGATTATAATAGGAAAAAGCCGTAGAAAACAATTTAAAGATGAATTCATTAATCATGAACTGATGGAGGACTGAGATGCTTTTTGCTACTTTTTATATTATTGCCAATATATTTCAATCTTACGAATTATGGCTGTTGTACCGATGCTTTTTTGGGAAAAGCAAGCGTGGGGCAGGCATTGAATTTTTAGCCTTTGTGCTCTTTTTTGCGATAACCATGCTGTTAAATGTTTTTATAGATATTCCAATTCTTACGGGACTTAGTTCTTATGTTATGCTTGTATTGATTGCCTTTTTGGGGTATGAGAGCGGCTGGAAACAAGGCCTTTTGTATTCAGTCTTTGCTTTTGTCAGCATGACTTTAGCAGAATGTATCGTGGGACTTGCAACCGGATTTTTGGATTTAAATGTATTCCAGTCGAGAGAATATTACAACGTCTGGGGCATGGTGGCATTGCCGGTCGTGCAGTATCTTGTCGTGCTTATGATACGAAACTTTCGCAATCTGCAGAAAGGAAGAGAGATTCCGATTCTTTACTGGGCGGTAACGATTGTGCTCCCGGTGTTTTCACTTTACCTTGATTTGATGATTTGCCAGCAGAATTTTTACTGGTTGAATATGCTTGGCTGTACGGTTATTTTGTTTGTCATGAATGTTTTGGTATTTTATCTGTGTGACGTTCAGATTGAAAATATGCGCGTGCGTTTTGAAAAGGAAAAACTGGAGCAGCTAAATGTGTATCAGAACCGTCAGCTTAAACTGATGCATCAGATGGATGAAGAACTTAGAATTCAGCGGCATGATTTTCAGAAACATATTTCCATGCTTGCATTTATGAACAGTCAGGGCGAAAAAGAAAAACTGACAGCGTACTTAAATGAAATGCAGGAAGGGGAACTTTTCCAGACGAAGTTTGAGCGAACGGACAATTTTGTCATTGACAGTACTCTCAGCTATAAATTGCAGGAGGCAGACCGCCTTGGGATTGAAACTAAAATGGATGTCAAAGTTCCAAAAGATTTGAATGTTTCTGCCTATGTGCTTACGGGAATCCTGACAAATCTTCTTGACAATGCAATGGAAGCGTGCGAAAAAGTGCAAGATAAAAAGATTAAGATTACAATAAAATATGCAAAGAAAATGCTCATTATCCGAATTTCCAATACCTATGATGGTAAAGAGAAATTTAATTCTGTAATGGGAATTAAAACGTCGAAAAAAGATAAAGAGCTTCATGGTTATGGAATTAAAAGTATTCGTCACATGGTCGAGAGTGTTGACGGAGATTTTGAGATACATACAAAAGAGAAGTGGTTTGTTGCTGATGTGGTGATTCCGCTGGTGTAAAAATGTCCGTTCACTCCCAATTTTTGTCCGTTCACGAATTTTAGAATCTGTTATCGTTAGAATGTGTTATCATAATTATAATAATATAAAGTATGAGAGGGAGAGATGTACATGATTACATATTTATTACCAGCCATTTTGTTTGTACAGTTTGTTATATTTGCCGGTGTGCTTTTGTTTTGTATGCATGAATGGGATATAAGGACGAAGAGTGGAATTTATTTATTCATAGCATATGTGATGGCTTTGTTTACTCTGGCAGGGATATTTGTTGTGGTGTATTTTCCGTTTCCAATACAACAAGAGGAAATTGCATTGAATATTGAATATGAATTGGGGCAAACAAATAATTTTGTACCTTTTCGTAGTATCTTTGGGTATATAAAAGATTTTTTCTCAGGATATCAAAGTGTATTTTTATTTCAATGTATAGGAAATATATTGTTGTTTGTTCCGTATGGTTTTTTTACTGCGATTTTAAGCTGGAAACAGAAACATAAAAAGAAAACGGTTTTTATCATATGTTTTCTTACCAGCTTATCAATTGAAATTTTGCAGGGCGTATTTAACTCTGCCTTAGGTTATTGTTATCGAAGTGTCGATGTGGACGATTTATTATTAAATCTTTTAGGAGGGGTGATAGGAAGTATGGCAGCAGAGATTGTTTATAAAAAGTGGTTTGGTGGTAAAAGAACAAAAATTGTGATGGGCGTTTTGGTGTTTATGTTACTTGCTGTGGCATCGCCACTGACGGCAAAAGTAAGCAAAGCAGACACGCCGGCTGCAACTGAAAAAACGATTGCAAGGGAAGATACGGTGGAGGATTGGCGCGATACCGGTGCTTTTGTAAAAAGCGGTAAATACTCTTATCGTGTGATTGATGCGGCAAAAAAGGAAATTGAATTGAGAAATATTGCGTCAGATGATACGGAAATTATGATTCCGCAAACCATTGATGGGTACAAAGTGGTCAGTCTTGGTTATTCCGGAAAAATTTTGACGAATGAGGTAAATTTAAGTGTGAATCGTCAGTCTTTTACGGTACTGACAAATGCAGATAAAGTGACAAAAATAACAATACCAAAAACAGTAACAAACATTGGAGTAATGGCGTTTTATCAGTGTAAAAATCTGAAAAAACTTTATTTGCCGAAAGATGTTTTGTTTGTTAGAGAGTATGCATTTTTTGGCTGCAGCAGTTTGACAGAATTACATTTAAATGATGGCGTTGCTATGTATAATGAAGCGTTTGCGGATTGTACTTCATTAAAGAAAGTCTATTCTAAAGGATTTTATTCGTTGTCTTATGAAAGCCGTCTTTTTTCGAAGCCGATTGAAGAGTGGCATTTGGCTCAGGGAGAGGACAAAGGAATTGGCTATTATTCGTTTTGGACAAATGATTTTTGTAAGGGAAGCAGTAAGAAATTTTCCATAAAAAAACTTTACGTTGATGCTAAAGTGAAAAAGGTTCGTCTAGGAATCATGCAGGGGGATGAAAAAAATCCTTTCTTTGTGAAAAAGATTTACATTAAGGGAAAGAAAACAAAATTAACTGCTGACAAAAGCATGAAGACAAGTGTTTGCACGGTAAAAGGAGCAAAGGCAATTCGTGGAGCCAAAAAGGCGCACATGACATATTCGTACAAAGTATCTCGGAAAGTATGTGTACGGAAAAAGGCGAAGAAAAAGAAGACCTACTGTGTGACGATGACATATCGAAGCAAAAAGGGAAAATGGATTAAACATGTGAAAAACGTTGCAACTAAATAAAAATATAGTATATAAAAAAACTGCGTCTTGTGTTTACAAGACGCAGCTTTTTTTGTTGTAGATAAATTATTTATCAGAAATTTCACTGTGAATCTGCTGCAAGGATTTTACCTCACCATTGCCATGTTTCTGAACATACAAGATTCCTTTAATACTTGCTTTGGCAGCAGCGATAGTTGTCATATAAGGGATTTTTGCTTTAATTGCTGCTTTGCGCAAGTAACTGTCATCGTGTACGCTGTCTTTGCCAACCGGTGAGTTGATAATTAAATCGATATCGCCGTTTGTAATTAAATCCAGTACATTTGGACGACCTTCATACAATTTCAATACTTTCTCTGCCTCAACGCCGGCATCGGTAATGATTTCGTGTGTCTTACCGGTTGCCAGAATCTTAAAGCCTGCCTCGGCGAATAATTTAGCAACTTCAACTACTTCCGGTTTGTCCTTGCGGTTTACGGAAATTAATACAGTTCCTTTCAAAGGAAGTTTTGTCTGTGTTGCTTCCTGTGCTTTGTAGAACGCCTCGCCATAGTAGGTGGAAAGACCAAGTACCTCGCCGGTAGAGCGCATTTCCGGTCCGAGCAGAGGGTCAACCTCTGGGAACATGTTGAATGGAAATACGGCTTCTTTGACACCGAAATATGGAATATTCTGTTCCTTCAAAGAGGATACCGGTGATGGGCGGCCTGTAAGTTCTGAAGTAATAATGTCGGTAGCTAAAGGCACCATGCGGATGTTACATACTTTGGAAACAAGCGGTACCGTACGGGAAGCTCTTGGATTTGCCTCCAGAACGTAAACCGTTCCATTTTCAATGGCATACTGCATATTCATGAGACCTTTAACATGCATCTCTTCCGCAATCTTTTTCGTGTATTCTTTGATTGTCGCAACATTTTCCTCGGAAATATGAACCGATGGAATAATGCAGGCAGAGTCTCCGGAGTGTACACCGGCAAGCTCAATATGTTCCATAACAGCAGGAACGAAAGCGTGTGTTCCATCGCTGATGGCATCTGCTTCACATTCCAATGCGTGATTTAAGAAACGGTCAATCAAAATCGGACGGTCCGGTGTAACACCTACGGCTGCTTTCATGTAGTCGGTAAGACTTTCGTCATCATATACGACTTCCATGCCACGTCCGCCAAGTACATAAGAAGGACGAACCATAACCGGATAACCAATTTTTTTCGCAATTTCCAGTGCTTCATCAACGGTTGTTGCCATGCCTGCTTCCGGCATTGGAATTCCTAATTTGTCCATCATGGCACGGAACAAATCGCGGTCTTCCGCCAAGTCGATAACAGATGGAGACGTGCCAAGAATTTTAACTCCGTTTTTCTCCAGTTCGGCTGCCAAATTAAGCGGTGTCTGTCCACCAAACTGAGCAATTACACCGAGTGGTTTTTCTTTTTTGTAAATGCTTAAAACATCTTCCAATGTTAAAGGCTCAAAGTACAATTTGTCGGATGTATCGTAGTCGGTGGAAACCGTCTCCGGATTACAGTTTACGATAATCGTCTCAAAGCCGAGTTTTTTCAAAGCAAGTGCTGCGTGAACACAGCAGTAGTCAAATTCGATACCCTGACCGATTCGGTTTGGACCACCACCGAGAATCATGATTTTATTCTTTTCTTCGCTGACCGGATTTTTGTCTTTGGCGTTGTAAGTTGAATAATAATAAGCACTGTCTTTGGTTCCGCTTACGTGAATACCTTCCCAGGCCTCCTCAATGCCAAGTTCGATTCTCTTATTGCGGATGTCATCTTCCGGAATCGCAAGAATCTGACTTAAGTATTTATCCGAGAAGCCATTTTTCTTAGCGGAAATAAGCTGCTCATCGGATGGAAGAGAACCTTTGGATTTTGCGATGGCTTCCTCTTCCTCAACAAGTTCTTTCATCTGTTCAACAAAGTAGTGTTTTACTTTTGTAATATCAAAGATTTCGTCTACGGTAGCGCCCTTTCTAAGTGCCTCATACATAATGAAATGGCGGTCACTCGAAGGAGTAGCTAACATACGAAGTAGTTCTTCTTTTGATTTTTCATTATAATCTTTGGCAAAACCTAAACCATAGCGGCCGGTCTCTAAGCTTCGGATTGCTTTCTGGAAAGCCTCTTTATAAGTTTTTCCAATGCTCATTACTTCGCCGACGGCACGCATCTGAGTTCCTAATTTATCTTCTACACCTTTGAATTTTTCAAAAGCCCAGCGCGCAAATTTAATTACAATATAGTCACCGTCCGGTTTGTATTTATCTAAGGTTCCGTATTTTCCACATTCGATGTCTTTCAAAGTAAGACCGGCAGCAAGCATAGCGGAAACTAAAGCGATTGGGAAACCGGTAGCTTTGGATGCCAGTGCAGAAGAACGGGAAGTTCTTGGGTTGATTTCGATAACAACGATTCGGTCGGAAACCGGATCATGAGCAAACTGTACATTAGTGCCGCCGATTACTTTGACGGAATCGACAATGCGGTATGCCTGTTCCTGAAGACGTTTCTGCACTTCTTCGGAAATGGTAAGCATCGGTGCGGAACAGAAAGAATCACCGGTATGTGTTCCCATTGGGTCAATGTTTTCAATGAAGCAGACGGTAATCATATTGCCATCGGCGTCACGTACAATTTCAAGCTCTAATTCTTCCCAGCCAAGGATGGATTCCTCGACAAGAACCTGTCCAACTAAACTTGCCTGGAGTCCACGGGCACAAACCGTTTTTAATTCTTCTTTATTATAGACAAGACCGCCGCCGGCGCCGCCCATTGTGTAGGCAGGGCGTAAAACAACCGGATATCCTAATTCATCCGCAATGGCTAACGCTTCATCTACGCTGTAAGATACCTGGCTTCTTGCCATTTCAACGCCAATGGCATCCATGGATTTCTTGAATTCGATACGGTCTTCTCCACGTTCAATGGCATCGACCTGCACACCGATTACCTGTACACCGTATTTGTCAAGAATTCCCTCACTTGCCAATTCGGCACAAAGGTTTAAGCCGGACTGACCGCCGAGGTTTGGTAAAACGGCATCCGGACGCTCTTTGGCAATGATTTGCTCCAAACGGTTTACGTTCAGTGGCTCGATGTAAGTTACGTCTGCAATTTCAGGGTCTGTCATAATGGTTGCCGGGTTGGAATTGACCAAAACGATTTCGTAACCAAGTTTTCTGAGCGCCTTGCAGGCCTGTGTTCCGGAGTAGTCAAACTCGCAAGCTTGTCCGATGATAATCGGACCGGAACCGATGATTAATACTTTGTTAATGTCTTCTCTTTTAGGCATAGTTGTCTCCTTTATATATAGTTTTTTTGTTCTCTATCCATTTTATTTATTTGATGATATATCCAATTCCCAAACAGTTTGGACCGATATGTGTTCCTACGACCGGTCCGATGCAGGTGGTCAGAATTTCATTTTTAATACCTGCCTCACGAAGTTGTTCTTCAAATGCTTTTGCCCGCTCCGGCGCATTTGAATGTCCGATTACGAGTTTATAATTTTCATCTGCCGGCTGGTCTTTTAATTTGTTAATCAGCCATGCATTTGCGGATTTCTTTCCTTTTACCTTATCAATTGGTTTTGCACCGTCAGCAATAACCTGTAAAACCGGATGTACTTTCATCAGGCCGCCAAGCAGTGCTGCACTTTTACTGATTCGTCCGCCACGTTTTAAGTATTCCAGTGAATCTACGACGATATAGGTTGCGGTTTTCTTTAAAAGGGCCTGAATGGTGTCGGCAATTTCTTTTGCGGATTTCCCTTCATCACGCAAAGTGACAGCAGTTTCAACTAAAAGTCCCTGTCCCATGGCTCCCGTTTCACAGTCAATTAAATACAGACGGTCAGAATTGATGTTTTCTGCGGCAATGGATGCGGACTGAAATGTTGCACTCATGTATTTGGAAAAGAGGACTGCCACGACTTCATCGCCGGCATCGATGTATTTTTTGAAAATTTCCTCGAATTCAAATGGATTGACAGCGGCGGTAGAAGGATTGTTACTGTCGTTTGTAAGTTTGTCATAGAAAGCTTCGTTGGTGAGATCAATACCACATTTAAAATCGTCTTCCCCAAAACGAACGGTAAGCGGCATGATATCGATGTTTAATTCTTTTGCATAGTCCATGGTTAAATCGCACAGACTGTCCGTAATTATGCGTATCATAGGAACCTCCATTATTTCATTGTAAATGTATTTGCAGGGCATTTTATATAAAAAAATTATCTTCTTATATATAATACCGCAGTTATAAAAATTATAGTGTGATTGTAATGGTTTGTCAATTAAATTACCACTTGAGTTTCCGCAGTTTTATACACAAGTGCGTCATTTTCCATATGCAGTTA
>NZ_QTVH01000027.1:0-30467 GCF_003435975.1 Clostridium sp. AF36-4
GAAAAAATGGTGCCAGGACAACAGTCCTAGCACCACTTTGTCTACAGTCTGAAAGAAGTTCATTTGTCAAGAGACAAATTGAACTTCTTTTTTAATTTCGGGATTTTCTATGGCAGTCCCTTTGTTCAAAATTGTTGCATTAGCGTTTGCACGCAATTACCTGTTCCACCTTTTTCCCTTGTCTGATTTGTTTCATGAGTTCTTCTCTGGCACACTCAAACCGGCGAAACAGATTTCTTTTGGCCGGAACATTGGCGTACACTTTCCAATATCCCGTATATAGACAATTCTTTCCATCGTTTTTTATAAATCCTTCCACGTCATCGATCGGATATCCCAAAAGGAGTCCCAGTTCATGGGGGAATGATTTGTTTTCCGTACGATAACTACGATATCTGCGTCCAAATTCAAGCAGAATGGATTCCAGATCAAACTGCTCATAGCCATTTTCCATCAAAATTGTAGTGGCACGCTTGTTCCGCATATAAATCGCTAGCATGGCAGGATTGTACAATAAGACCGTTAGTTTGTCTCCGTCCAAATAAAGGACACGGCAACGGATACCGCTATTTTGCAGGAGAGCACACAATCTCCGCAAATGGTTTTTACGAATGATAAATAAATTGGACATTTTTAATCCGGCAATCAATGGCGCACACTGTAGAACAAATTGATTCTCAACCTGTTCCATATCCATCTTCCGAATCATCTCAATGACTTCCTTGCTCATGCAATTGGATTCCTCCTTGGTTAGTTTTGTCTAACTTGTGTTAATCATACCAAACCCTGTATCTGCTGTCAATACACCTTACTGATACAATTTCCTATTAAGAATCCAATTATTCCATCCAATTTGTAGAAATCAACTCTGGAAACCGCAAGCCTTTAATCCACTGGCAATCACCTGATTCCACTGTGCCTGTGTCAGTTCCAGACTGGTTCCATCGTTTAATTTTACCTCGCAGTTATCTTTCGCCAGGCAGTCATCACCGCAGTCAATGCGGTACATGGTATTTCTGCTGATTGCACCGATATCCTCCAATGTATTTATCATACGGTAAACGGTCGCAATACCAATCGACGAATCTTGTTTTGCCGCTTTGTAATAAATTTCTTTGCAGCAGGAATATTCTTCCTGCAAAATAATATCAAGTAAAAGCTGACGCTGCTTTGTGATGCGGCATCCTTGTTCACGCAATCTTTCCAGTATTTCTTCTCTCTGCATGGAATGTTCCTCCTTACGAAAATGATGTTTTTCATCGTTAGTATAAACTAACTCTCGTAAGTTGTCAAGAACACGCGTCCGTTATTGCCAACTTTTTTTCAAAAACAACGCACTCGAATCCACATCCTTGAGATTCTCCGATTCGCTTCCTCACTAAAACACTGCATAACAGCGCTGCGTTTCAAAACGCTTTGCTCCGGATACTGGGCACTGACCTGCCGTGAGGCTTGCGACTTTGGCACCTCCAATACATACTTATTTGGGGTCTCTTTTGCACCGGAGAAAAAATAAGATAAGTCATAAGGGGATACTTCCTCTTCATCCTCCTCTGCACCGTAGCACCAATCTGCATACTTAAAAATCAAATCACTGTCACCACCGGCAATCACTGAAGTATAGCCGACATAATACATATTGCGGATTACATTGTCCGGCCGTGAAATATAATTGATAAAAGCCTGCGCCGCCTGTTTCTTCTTGGCATCACCGGAAATTCCGTTTTTCATCATGCAAAAACCATCAAACCAAAGGTTGCTTCCCTCTTCCGGCACCGCATAACTAAGTTCGAGCCCGTCTTTTTCGGCCTCATCCATCGTGTAAACACCATCACCGGACCACTGCATATTAAGAACGACTTTGCCGGTCACCATATCCGCTTTTCCACTGTCCGTTTCCAGTGAATACGAATTTTTCCGCATTTTTTCCAGAATCGTCTGCACCTTGGTAACCGTCTGTTCTGATGTGTCATTTAACTCATCCGTCAGACAATGAGTTGTCTCCATCGCTTTTTGAAACTCTTCCGACAACAATTTTTTCTCTTTTAAAATCGTAAGGGCAACTAAATAAGAATCGCGTACACTGTCTTTCATCGTCACCTGTTTCCTATACTTTTCGTCAAGCAAAACCGACCAGTGGCGGACATCTTCTTTTGACACCGCCGAAGGATTATATACAAGTCCCATAACACCCCACATATAACCGGCCCCATAACGGCTTAACGATTCGCCACTTATCTTTAAATCATCAAATACATTTTTAATATAAGGAGAAACACCGCGGCTGTAATAATTTTCTTTTTTTGAAGCATCGAAAAAATCTTCCGAAAACGGCTCCAGTTTTTTCTCCTTCATCAACTTCATAATCATGTATTCCGATGGACAGACCAAATCAAAAGTATCTCCCAATGTCATCTGATTATACAAATCTTCATTTGTTCCAAAAGTAGAATATTCAACGCGTACTTTCTCCCCATATGTCTTTTCATACCAGGATTCGAAATCGTCTACCATATTTTCTCTGCCTAAAATTTTCGTTTTCTCATCCAAATCAATTGTCTCATCTTCGTCCCAGCCGCCTTCATCTAAATATTCCTCCCAGTTGGCAATCCGAAGCACAATTTCTTCGCTTTGATTCTCCTTGTTCTCACAGCCAAAGAAAACTGTACTGCAAAAAAGCAGCGAAAAACAAAATATCATCCATATTTTTTTCATCGTTTTTGTTTCCTCCCCGCTTTCATATTCATTCCAATCACAACGAGAACAACAACAAAAAATATAATCGCAGACAATGCCCACAACGCCGTCTTAATTTCGGTTCTTGCCCCCTTCGTTGCATTTACCACGTAGGTGCTGATTGTATCAAACACCGCTGGTTTTGTATACGTTGTAATAAAATAATCATCCAGTGACAACGTGACAGACAACATAAATCCGGATGTAATGCCCGGCATGATTTCGCGCACAATCACGCGCCACAAAGCCTGTCTGTGATTGCAGCCAAGGTCCAAAGCTGCTTCATATAAATTCGGATCCATCTGTTTTAATTTCGGCAGCACCGACAAATACGCAAATGGAGCGCATAATACCGTCTGTCCGACAAGCAGCGGCAGATACGTGTCCTTGTCCACACCAAACAAAACAATCATCAAAACGCAGATACTAAAACCAGTTACAACTTCTGCATTGGCAATTGGAATCTGATTCAAAAAATTGATGCACTGCCCGCTTTTTTTCCCAGCGTAAAAGGAACCGATTGCACCAATGGTTCCAAGAAGAGTGGACAAAAAAGCAACCGTAACTGCTAAAAGAAGCGTTCCGCCAATCATATGGAGCAGTTCCTTCGTGGTAAATAATGTGACATAATGCTCCAGTGAAAAACCACGAATCGCACCAATCATCGTAGAACTCGTAAAACTGTAAACAATCAGCACAAAAATCGGTGCATACAAAAACACAAATACACAAAAAAGCCAGAGTCTTTGTCCTAATTTTTTCACCATATGCCACCTCCTCTTGCTTCCACTTCCTGCTTCTTTGCAAAACGGTCCGTAATCCATGTCACAAAGAACATTAAAATAAGAAGAAGGATTGAAATCATGGAGCCATTGTGCCAGTCATACGCATTGAAATAACTGCCGATCAGGCTTCCCATAATATAGGTACTGTTATAAATCATATCTAACACAACATAATTTGTCATCGCCGGCAAAAATACCATTGTCACACCACTGATAATCCCCGGTAACGTCATCGGAATCATGACCCGCCAGAACACATGGAAAGACGATGCGCCTAAATCAGCCGCTGCTTCCGGAAGACTGTCATCCAATTTGGATATCGTTGTGTACAGGGGCAGAATCATAAAGGGAAGAAAATCATACACCATGCAGAGTATCGTATTGAAAAACGGATACATCGCAAGATTTCCCTCCATGACATCTAAAATTTCTTTGACAGCTGTAATGCGCAGCGTAAAATTAATCCACATTGGCATCACAAGCAAAATCACATAGACCGGTCCCCGTTTCAGATTGCCCCGCGCCAGTATATAAGCAGTCGGATACGCAATCAATAAACAGACAATCGTTGTTGTAACAGCAATCATAAGGCTGTAAAACAAAGTTCCCATGGTTTTCCCATCGACAAAAAACTCACGAAAATTTTCCCATGTAAACTGTCCCTCTCCATTCGTAAGTGCATAATATAAAATAACAAAAAGCGGCAATACCACAAACACAAGCAGAAAAACAAGGTAGGGGATCCGAAGCTGCTTCCTTGAAAATCTAATCATCCCGCGCCCCCTTATTTATCACTTCATATGTTATTTTTTCATCCGGCACTACCACACTGACATAGTCGCCCATATTCCACAGCCACTCATCATCCACATAATAATCCACATCATTTTTGCTTCGGATTTTATATTTGTAGTGGTCGCCTTTATATATAATAGATATAATATTTCCTTCAACAAATCCTTCTGCCGGGTCATCACTTAAATTTGCATCTGCCGGCAAAAAGGACGCCATAACATGAATTCCTTCTGTATTTTCCGGCACCTTCCCTGAAAAAAGTTTTGTCAAATCCGGTTTCCTGCTGCCGTCCACAAATAGAACATGTCCACTCGCATCCATCAGTCCCTCGTAATGGTTGATGTTCTGATTATACGGCATAACATGAATCCCCTGCGGTTTGATGTCGATTCCGACCTTCGTGCCTGCTTCAATTGCTTCCTCATTCTGCGCTACAATTTCACTTTTTCCGGAATAAATAACAATCTCATGAAACGTTCCCTTGAACACGGAGGAATGAACTCTTCCTTGTATTTTTCCCTCTTCTGCCGGGCAAAGAATAACCGACTCCGGTCGAATCACAGCCTCAACATGGTCGCCAAGTGGAAAATTCTCCTTGCAGCCAAACTCCACCCCGTGAATTGAAAGCCTGCAGTCACCGACCATTTTGGCATCAAAAATATTACTCTCGCCAATAAAATCGGCGACAAATGCATTTTCCGGCACCTTATAAATATCTTCCGGTTTTCCCGCCTGCTGAATTTTTCCATCCGCCATAACCACAACCTTATCTGAAAGAGCCAGAGCTTCCTCCTGGTCATGAGTAACAAAAATAAATGTAATGCCAAGCTCTTTATGCATTTCCTTTAATTCAAACTGCATTTCTTTCCGCATCTTATAATCTAAGGCTCCAAGTGGCTCATCCAACAAAAGAATTTCCGGCTCATTAACAATTGCTCTCGCAATCGCAACACGCTGCTGCTGTCCGCCGGACAACGTAGAAATTTTTCTTTTTTCAAATCCTTCTAAATCAACCACTTCCAACACTTTTTTTACCTTTTCCCGAATCACTTCTTTCGGCACTTTTTTCATTTTCAAGCCAAAGGCAATATTGTCATAAATATTGAGATACGGAAATAGGGCATACTTCTGAAACACCGTATTGATTGGGCGTTTCGCCGGTGGAAGTTTGCTGATATCTTTTCCGTGTAATAAAATCTCTCCCCCGGTCGGCTGCTCAAAGCCGCCAATCATACGCAATATCGTCGTTTTTCCGCAGCCGGACGGTCCCAAAAAGGTAACAAATTCCCCTTTTTTTATCGTAAGGGAAAAATCCTTGATAACGGGCGTGTCCTTTTCATAACACTTTTTTACATGACGCAATTCAATGATATTATTTTCTGTAGCCATCTTTGTACCTCGCAAGCAAATTTGCCGTTATTATAGCGTATTTGGGGGACAAAAATCAAGTGCATCCAATTTTTTGCTTTTGGGGCAGAAATCATTGACATTTTTGGGTTCCTATAAATTAGGAGAAATGCTTTGCGTCTCGTGGGCGTTCTCACTCATTGAGTGCGTAGCGGTATGGACACTGAAACTACCAGTGGTCTCCGCTCCGCTTCGGTCGTTGCATAACAGAAGTCCACCGGACTTCTTGCAACGCATACCGACGTACTCAAAACCCACGAGTCACAAAGCATTTCTCCTAATTTACAGGAATTCCAAATAGTTTAACAATGATTTCTGCCCCAAAAGCAAAAAATTAGATATCCATTACCAAATGCTTTGGTTGGTAATTTTTCTGACATCATGGAATACTGTCCGCCACACACAGCATTCCCCATCCTACTCTGTCATTTGGAAAGGTTTCAAATGCTCTTGTTCTCCTGGCCCCCCGGATTAGGTAGGCTTTTACTTTCTGACCGTATAAGTATGAATCGTTTCCACTGATAATCCCATACTGCATTAAGAGGGCGGCGCTTCCGGTGACAAATGGACACGCCATTGAGGTTCCGCTTTTTCTCGTATATCCACCACCGGGTGCACAGGACAAAATATCGACACCCGGCGCCGCCAAATCCGGCTTGCTCCGGTTGCAGCAGACATAACCGCGCCCGGAAAAGGGCGCATAGGTATCTGTATTCGCATCGTATGCCGCTACAGTAATTGGTCGTCTGGCAGTTGAGGGAATGGTAAGCGTAAGTGCTGATTCGGAAACTAAAAATCCGGTTTCTTCATTAATTTGTGCACCGCTTGGCATCCAAAAATCAAAACGCCCATCCACCAGTTGTTTAGGCGTGAGTGTTAATTTCCAGATACCGCCCTGAATCATTGTCCGGTCATATGCGGGGATAATTTCCAGATAAATTTCCTGCAAAATCTGATAGGGCGACGGCTCACCAAAATACCACAAAATTTCCATTCCATCCTGCAAAGAGCGAAAGGTTCCTGCCGTTTCCTCCGATACGACAATCTGACTTCCGGATGGCGTTGTTAATGTAATTTGAAAGGAATCCACATACTGCTTCCACAATTGAATGGACAGACTTGTTTCATAGGGTGAGACGCTAAACTCTACAACTTTCTCTCTGCCTGCCTCTAACTGCCCGGAAGCGTGCCGCCGCAAATTGCCCTCGTTGCCGCTGCCAATGCAGATTGTTGTGCGCCCCACTAAAGCTGCTTCATCCAAATACGTTTCCAATAATGACGTACCGGTATGTGAACCATAATTATTTCCATAACTTAAATTTAAGGCAAGCGGCTGGTTTCTTTCTGCCGCAAAACGAATACAAAAATCAATTGCCTGCATCAGTTCTGCCGTCTGCGGAAAATCTCTTTGCGTCCTGCCGCCTAATTTCACAATTAACAGTTGTGATTCATACGCCACACCGCGATTTTCTCCCCGGCTGGCACGGCCATTGCCTGCTGCAATCCCGGCAACATGTGTTCCATGTCCGCTTGCATCCACTGCCGGCGCAGGACCTAATGCTTGTAACAATTCATTTATTTTTTCTTCCGAATAAAACAAGCCGAAGGAATAACCGGACGGTGGCATAAGCTCCATTTCGCCCTCATTTACCGCCGTCTGGTTCCAAATTCCCACGATTCTTGTTGTTCCATCTTCCTTTCGAAAATCCGGATGATATATATCAATTCCGGAATCTATGATTCCTACCAGAATACCCTGTCCGGTCAGAGAAAGGGGTTCCCTCTGCACGGGAGGAATGCACGATACCAGTTTTCCTTCGTATACGGCAAAAGACAACGCCTTTGGCTTTTCAATATATTCTACCTGTGGTTCTTCTGCCAACGCTCTCAACTGTTTTTCTGTCACTTCTAGAACAGCGTACCCTCCTAACAGCGGCGTCACCCGCTCATAGTTACCTGCCAATTGCAAAAGTTCTCCGGAATACCGAATAATCACCTGCCACAACTTTTCTTCCGGGTCATAACCGGCAGATAAATTTTCGCTTTTTTCTCTTGTACCTTCTGAGACATCTAGAGATAACTCCAGTAAATTTTCTATTTTAGGATCCGACATCTCATTTTTTTCTCCTTCCATAATCATATGCACACCGAAGCTTTTGTAGTGCCTTTTTTTCAATCCGGCTCACATAGCTGCGCGAAATACCAAGACGTTTGGCAATTTCACGCTGCGTAATTTCCGGATTTTCCGGTGTTCCCTTTCCCTCGGACACACCATAGCGGAGGCGGATAATTAACTTTTCTCGTTCCGTCAGATTTTTCTCAATATAACCGTATAATTTTTCTACATTTTCTTCCTTTTCCATCCGCTCCGGAATATCCTCGTCCACACTCTCCAAGACATCCAGAAACCGAAGTGCATTTCCCTCGCCATCATCCCCGCTAATCGGCTCATACAAAAAAATCTCCCGCGCCCGCTTCTTATCACTCCGAAATGTCATCAACAATTCATTGTCGATACAGCGGGAGGCATACGTCGCTAACCGAACGCCCTTCCCTATTCGATATGTGTCGACCGCTTTAATCAGTCCAATTGTCCCTATGGAAATCAAATCATCGACACTATGGTCGGAATTGCTGTATTTCTTCACCAGATAGGCAACCAGCCGAAGATTTCGTTCAATCAGAATATTTCTTGCCTCTCTGTCACCCTGTTCCCATCTCTCAATTGCTTCATTTTCTTCCTCTACACTTAAAGGCTGTGGAAATGACTGCATGATACACCTCAGAGATTGTCGTTACTTTCATCCTATGTAATTTTTTGTCCATAAGTGCCTGGACGTAAAAAAAAAGAGAGGTCCTCGGGGCATCTCTTTTTTTAGGATAAACTTCTCTACAAACCACGAATAATATTCAAATAATCTTGGCGTTGATCTACGACTGCATATACAATCACTTGCTTATTTTCCTCATGAATTTTATAAAATACTAAGTCTTTTTCTAAAATAAGCACTTTATACCCTTGTCTCTTAAGAATAAGATATCTCGGCTCGCTTCCAATATATGGATCATCTCCTAATTCAAGAATTCGTTTTTCAATCTCGTCAAGTTTCTCAAGTGCTGCTGTATTTCCAAAATTTTGAGCAATATACAAAATTATTTTTCTGATACCTGCATCGGCTGTATCAGTCCTTATTACCGCATCCTTCATAATCACTCCTCCTGAAGCATTTTTCTCAAATCATCAAATGTTTCCGTTATTGGAGCAACTCTGCTATTTTTAACATCATCTTCCGCTTCGGCTAATACTTCTAATAATTCTATTCTTGCTTTCATATTTTTATATTCTTCATAGGAAAGTGTAACCGTATCACCTCTGCCATTTACTGTAATAATCACTGCTTCTTTGTTTTCCTTACACAGTTTTGATATTTCAGAATAATGATTTCGCAAATCAGCAGATGGTCTTATTGTTTCTTGTAATGTCAACATATTAGTCACCTCCGTGTATAATATATGCAAATTATATCATCTTTTGTGTATATATTCAATATCGGATGTTGTGCTGTTTGTGTCAATAAATCTTAAATTACCATCAGCGTATAAATCACACATACGCTTCATCATTAAGCCCCTGCTGCATAAGACGAACTTTCGCCTTTTTACTGCTGTAGAGTTTTGTCACTTTCGTATTTTTGTTGTAGGAATAATAAAAAAGTTTACCTTTCTCATTTACAAATTCACCAATCCAGGTACCGTTTTGCGTTACATCCAGTATCATTCCTGTACGCACGGTCCAATTGTGCATGCCACACTGATTGCCGTCATTATATCCATTTCCATAATTCTTCAAAAAAGAACTTAGTTCTTCCTCATAGGTAATCGACTTCCCGCTCTTTTTATTTAAACTTACAACAACATAATTTCTGTCGTATGAAATTTCCTGATATGCTCCAATTTTATACTGATAATCTACTGCTAATTGCAAATACATTGTATTGCCGATAAAATAGAACTTATCAATATGCATCGAATGGAATGCATCTGTGGAAAACTTCTCTTTTACACACTGCATTAATACATCCATTGAAATCAGGTTTGTTTTCTTCTTCTTTGCCATATCATAACAAACAATCCACTTTTCTGTTGGAACATACAGTTTTTTACCGGAAATTCCAACCTGCGTATCTAACTTTTCATGTTCATCATAACGGTAGCGTTTTGACTCATACTGCGAAGCCTTATTTACTATTTTTTTACGTTTTCCGGTAGACAGATTTAACTGGTAAAAGGCTTCATCAATTTTTTTATAATAACTCTTAAACCGCGAGTAATAAATGCAGTTTCCAATCTTTGCAGTAAGCCCTGATGCATCCTTTGCAACATTAATACTGCTGTAATAGACAGGCTTTCCGGTAAGTGACGTTTTCTGTTTCGTTTTCTTATTATAAGATACAATCGAATTGTTTATGCGATAGACAATTTTTTTATCCGTCGCATAAAGGAACTCCCGCCATTCGTTGACATAAAACAATTTCTTTTTCTTTTTTACTTTTAACTTTCCGCTCTTTTGGTTCAACGGAACCTGCCATACATAACCGGTCGACGAATCCTTCCGATTTACTTTGTAATAATAAATATAGCTTTTCGTCTTGTAAATTTCCCTCATTGAATACTCTTTTTTAATCAATGTGTACTTTTTCTTTTTACTGCCATCCTTTCCATAGAGTTCAATTCCGTCTTTGTAATTACTGCAGTAAACATACTTTTTGCCAGTGTACGGATTCGCTGTCTTTGCTTTTGAAACCGCCGCCTGCGGTAAAATCATAGAAAGTACAAAAACCATGCAAACCCCTATTTTGCTGAATTTTTTTACCATATACATCATCCTCCTTCTCGGGTTGTTTCTATAAACAATACGATTGAAAATGGTAAAATGTTGCAGTTTATTTAATCTATTTTTACTTTTTTATAACATTTTCCATTTTTCATTCGTATTGTAAATAGACACCCACAAAAAAGCAAATAATTATCGAAGGGAGAATTTAACTATGAAAAAAAAATTGATGTAACAAGCAATAAAGGGAAAGTAAAAAATCTTGACATTCCAGCTACACTTGGCGGTGCACCGGTAACACAAATAGGTTATGATTACATCACAAGAGATGCCAATTCTGGAGATGGCTTTGATGAATTCGGCCAGACAGTTTTTGGCATATATGTAGAAGAAGCACACAACTGCGATGGTGCTTTTGAAGACATACACAGCATCACGAAATTAAAAACCGTTCGTGTTTCCAAAAGCAATCACGTTCTTTACGCAAAAGATAATATATTGATAAAAAAGTAAAAAAGAGTACAAAATAATATTTCCTTTTTTTCTCCCTGATGTGGTACAATGGAAAAAGACAATTTCCGGCGTCTGCCGGTTAAGGGAGGTACATATGAACAAAAAAGAAATCGCAGAAATCAAAAAACGATTTACAAAAACAAAATGCAGCTTTACAAGACTCTGCGGATGTTACGTGGATGCCGACAAGCAAAAACGCATGACTTTAAAGGAAGCGTTTTTAGGTCTTCCGGAAGAAGAAATGTTTAAATACATTGACATTTTCCGCAAAACACTTTCCGGCTCCATCGGAAAAACACTTCTGAATATGGAGTTTCCAACCGAACAGGAAACAAAAGAAGATGGCACGCAGGTATTTTTAATGAAACTGTTACAAAGCAAACTGACCGATGATGAATTGCTGGATGCCTTTTATGACAAAGTAATTGAAAATTACGGCTATCCGGAAAATTATTTTATTATTTTGGTTCATGACGCTTATGATATTCCGAAAATCACAACAGACGGCATTGAAAATTTTGATGCATCGGAATATGTGTATGATTACATTCTTTGCAGCATCTGTCCGGTTAAGCTGACAAAACCGGGACTTTGCTACAATGCAGAGACCAACCACATTCAGGACCGGATTCGCGACTGGCTCGTACAGCCGCCGGAACTTGGCTTTTTGTTCCCGGCATTTAATGACCGCAACATGGATATTCACAGCCTTTTGTATTATTCCAAAAATGCGGATGAGGTGGATGAGGTGATTACCGACAAGCTCCTCGGCTGCCGTATGCCGCTCCCGGCAAAAAGCCAGAAAGAAACATTCAACGCAATTGTAGAGGAATCGCTTGGCTTAGAATGTGATTATGAGGTGGTTAAATCCATTCATGAAAATCTGAATCAGATGGTAGCAGAAAACAAAGAAAATCCGGAGCCTCTCACATTAGATAAATCCGACATGACGCATCTTCTGGAAAAATGCGGTGTTGAGGAAGAACAAATTGAGGCTTTTGAGACACATTATGACGAGTCCGTCGGAGAAAATGAAACACTGGTTGCCACCAACTTATCCAATACAAGGAATTTTGAGGTGCGCACCCCGGATGTTAAAGTTTCCGTTAATCCGGAGAGAACCGACTTAGTAGAAACAAAAGTAATCGACGGCGTTCCGTGCTTAGTCATTGAAATTAATGATTTAGTAGAGGTAAATGGAATTCAGATTGTATCTGAGCTTGCTCATAAGGACAAAGAAACTGAAGAAGAATAATATGATAAAGGCAGTTTCACGAAGGATTTTCCTTCTTGAAACTGCCTTTTTACGTCTCTTATATTGAATTATAAATTATGCCAACAATTCATCTGCTAACGCTTCCATCTGAGCGACATCTGCCTCTTTCATCGTCGACTTGATTGTAACCATGTTGTCACAGAGTGTCATATTTTTCATCTTCTCAAATGCTTCGCGCATTTTCTTATTTGCTACCGGAGCCCAACTTCCGTTTTCCATGAAGGCAACTTTTTTGTTCTGGAAGTTTTTGTGACCTAAGTGGTACAGGAAATCCTGCATAACCGGAAACAGACCGCCATCATATGTTGCACAGGCAACTACGATTTTATCATAACGGAACGCATCTTCAATCGCCTCAGCCATATCTTCTCTTGACAAATCACTGACAACGACTTTTTTTGCACCTTTGGCTTCTAACACTTCACCAAGTTTTTTCGCTGCTTTTGCCGTATTTCCATGAATGGATGCATAGGCAACAAATACACCATCATCTTCTGCTTCGTAGCTGCTCCAAACCTGATATTTACCAATATAATAGGCAAGGTTTTCCTGAAGAATTGGTCCATGAAGAGGACAAATCTTCTGAATATCCAAGCCGGCTGCCTTTTTCAACAAAGCGGCTGCCTGCGCACCATATTTACCTACAATATTAAAGTAATATCTTCTTGCTTCACAAGCCCAGTCTTCATCAGCATCCAGCGCACCAAACTTACCAAAAGCATCGGCAGAGAACAAAACTTTTTCCGTGGATTCATAAGAAACCATAACCTCCGGCCAGTGAACCATCGGTGCCATCACAAACGTAAGTGTGTGTGCACCAAGAGACAAGGTATCTCCCTCAGCAACAACCACTTTTTTGTCTGTTACATCCATCTCAAAGAACTGTGGCAGCATCGCAAATACTTTCGCATTGCTGACAAACTGCATCTGCGGATATTTTTCAGCAATTGCCTGAATGCTTCCGCTGTGGTCCGGCTCCAAATGAGAAATCACAAGATAATCCGGTGTTTTTCCATCAAGTTCTCTCTCTAATTTTTCCAGCCATTCATCAGTTTTTCTGGCATCCACCGTATCCATAACAACAATTTTTTCATCCAAAATCACGTAAGAATTATACGATACGCCATTTGGCACAATGTACTGGCTCTCAAACAAATCAATATCTTTATCGTCCACTCCAATATAACGAATGGCATCTGAAATCGTCACATTACTCATTTACAAATCCTCCTTATCCTTAGGTCAATAATATCGACTTAAGAATAACACCATCCCATAGAAAAATCAAGGCATATACGGAACTCTTTGTTTTTTTACTTTTACGATTGCATATACATGAATCTTTGAACTGGAATAAAGTTTCTTGATTTTATTCTTTTTCACTGTTTTCGTCTTTGATTTACCATTTTTCTTGTATTTGACAAGGTAGGAAATCTGCTTTTTATAATTACCATCGTCATTACTCACAAGTTTAAAATAAGGTTTGGACCATGTATAATTTCCTGATTTCTTTTTCGCATAGGTTCCCATGTCAAATTGTGTACGAATAATTGATGTTAAGTTTGGGTCAATGCTTACCTTTGTCTTCTTGCTCTTAACATTCAGTTTTTTCACTAGATTGCTGTCAGATATATATAAATCCTTAACTGACTTTGAAACAATTATTTTTTGAATTTTAGAACCAGCACTTATGGTTACATTTCTTTTTCCCTTAACCTCTAATTGATTTATTTTCCCATGCATACCGTCTCTTGATGGTGTAACGCAATCTTCCCAAAAATTACTGTCAAAATTGCCATTTAGTATCACATTTTTAATATTAGCGAACGCGTTCCTAACACAAATTGAATCTTTGAATACGATTTTCGTTAATTTTGCAGCATCCAAAAAATTCTCAGCATAAATATACTTTAGGCTTTTTGGCAAATTAAGTTGTTTTAAATTCGGTGTATTCGCAAAAGCAAATTCTCCTATTTTTTTTACTCCCTCCGGAATCGTAATCTTTTCTACTGACTTACTATCTGTCGAAAATACATGTCGAGAATTTTTAAATTCAGCATACTCACTATCTGTAAAATGATATTCGTTTTCCTCATTAAAATAGTAATCATATTCATTCCAACATATTCCAATCTGCACAATGGAATATCCATCAATTATCTTCGGAATTACCACTTCTTTTGTCGGTTTAATCTTTAACACGGTTGCGGTTTTATTGGCTTCATCTAAAACTGCATATTCATAGTTCCCTGATGTAATTCGCTTATATTGCGATATTGCTTTACTTGTTGTGCCGTTTGTAATTGACGTAAACAAAAGTGCTGTTAACATAATAATTGATACAATTTTTTTCATACTTTGCCTCCTAAAATATTACTTTGTTTTGTGTTAGTATTTTCTCTAGTTTACAATATTCTGTCACCTCCCTTACTCACTTATCATAGCATATAATCATCCGTAAAAAACAAAACCGGCACGAATGGTTGTTTTTCGTCCCTAAACGGTCAAAATCATCTCCGTTTGAAGCATCTACTTACTATAACGTTCCAAACGGAGAAAATCTGACAAAATATTTGATTTATTTTTCACCGAGAAGTTTTTTCATTTTATCCGACATTTCCGGCTGATGCAAAACACTTGCCTTGCTAATTTATCGCATAAATGCACACATTTCAATAAAAATGACATTTTTAGCAAAATGAAGGGCCACTTTTGCAAAAAAGCACCTCTTTCTTTGGAATTTTGTTTTTCAACTTAATCCCAACACAGAAAAAGGTGCTTCTTCTTTATCTTTTTAATTATCCTATAAAATTTTCACCCTAGCAGTTTGAAACCGATTAAGAAAACATCGGTGTGGACAAATAGCGGTCACCGGTATCCGGGAACAGGGCAACAATTGTCTTGCCTTTGTTTTCGGGTCTCTTTGCCAGTTCTGTCGCTGCTTTTAACGCTGCTCCGGATGAGATACCTACAAGGATTCCCTCGGTTCTTGCCACTTCGCGTCCCAATTCAAAAGCATCCTCATTCTCAACCGGGATAACTTCATCGTATATATCGGTATTCAATGTATCCGGCACAAATCCGGCACCAATTCCCTGGATCTTGTGTGCACCTGCCTCACCTTTTGATAACACCGGTGAGCTTGCAGGCTCAACTGCCACAATTTTCACATCCGGATTTTTCGATTTCAAATATTCACCGACACCGGAAACGGTTCCGCCCGTTCCTACACCGGCAACAAAAATATCCACTTTTCCTTCGGTATCCTCCCAAATTTCCGGACCGGTCGTACGCTTATGTGCACGTGGATTCAGTTCATTGACAAACTGTCCAGGAATAAAGCTGTTTGGAATTTCTTTTGCGAGTTCATCTGCCTTTGCAATGGCACCTTTCATTCCTTTTGTGCCATCGGTCAAAACAAGTTCAGCACCATATGCTTTCATCAAATTGCGTCGCTCAACGCTCATGGTCTCTGGCATTGTAATAATAATACGAATTCCTAATGAAGCGGCTACAGAAGCTAAGCCAATTCCTGTATTTCCACTCGTTGGCTCAATAATCACGGAGTCTTTTGTCAATTTGCCAGTCTCCAATGCATCTAGAATAATTTCACGTGCAATACGGTCTTTTACGCTTCCAGCTGGATTAAAATACTCTAATTTTGCTAAAATTTTTGCCTCTAAATTGTGTTTTTCCTCGTAATTTCCCAACTCTAAAATCGGTGTATTTCCTACTAAATCAGTTACTTTCTTATAAATTGCCATCTTTCTTCCCCTTCCTTCCTTTCTTTTCATATTATTCATACGTGTTTGGTATGATTACTATTTGATGATTAAAAGAATACACCTTATTCCCTAGTTTGTCAATAGGAAATAAGGTGTTTTTTGTTTTTCAATTTTAAATGGAATAATCGCCGTCTTTTGCAATCTGCCAGTCAACCAAATCTGCAAGTGTAATGTTGTCAATTACATCACTGATAGCATCGTTTAATTTCTTCCAGACAACGGCTGTTGCGCAGTTGTCCATGCGGCTGCATGACCCAAGTTCTTCATCCACGCAGTCAACCGGTGCCATACTGCCTTCTGTCAGGCGCAAAATCATGCCTACTGTGTATTCTTCCGGCTTTTTTGTCAGCAGATATCCGCCCTGGGGTCCTCGGATGCTTCTGACATACCGTGCCTTATTTAAAATTGCTATAATCTGCTCTAAGTATTTATCGGATATTCCCTGACGGCTTGATATTTCTTTTATTCTGGTTGGTTTTTCTGAATCATTCAGTGCCAAATCCAGCATAAGCCGCAGCGCATACCTGCCTTTTGTTGATATTTTCAAGGGTCTTCCCTCCTGTTCTTTTCATACATTCCCTACCGTATTTATATGATACAATAAGAGGGGGGAAAAATCAAGGGGTGGTATTTATTTGGTTTCATAAATAATAGCGGAAAGTTTGTCCCTTGTGTGCCGCTTTCGCTTAACAAATACGCAGGGGTATCGGCAGGTCAAAAACACCTGCCAGACACCCGCGTATTCGTAGCACACAAGAAACAAATTTTCCGCTGCTATTTACTGAAGCCAAATAAATCAGCCACATCCATCATAGCTTGAAATTGCGGTCGTTCAGTATTTTTATTATTACCAACCTCGAAGTTGTCCAGACAATTTTGCGGAATTATATACTTCATGAATAATAATATCGTCACCACAAATCTCGTACACGATAGTATAATTCTTGCAGTACAATTCACGCACATTCGTATCACGAATCCATTTTGCCGGAGTTCCTTTTTCAGCTTCGCCTTCATTACTTAAAGAATCTCCCAAATCAATCAATTCATCAACAAAAGACACTGCACGAGCCGGATTATCTCTTGCAATGTAGTCTTCAATATCATTCAAGTCTTCAATTGCCAAATCAGACTAGATTATGTTCATGCAAGAATTGTCCTTTCTTCACGTTTCTTTTGAAACATTTTGCGTACTTCGTCCGTTGTATGCCCGCCATATTCAGTGATAGATTGCTGGCTCTTCTTGAAACGAAGCAATTTATATAAGTTTTCCATAACTTCAAATTCATCCTGAATGTCATCAGATATGTCAGAAAGATTATCAATAATCAACTGTTTTGCTGTACTCATACAAATCACCCTCTTTGTTTTGTTGTACATAATATAACACGATGCCGTCACTTTTACAATTGATTTCAAAATCCTATTTGGTTTCGTAAATAATAGCGAAAGCGGCGCAGGATACAGTCCTTCCCCCTCTTTTCGTAATCTACGGAACCTGTAAACTAAATCTCAAAACCACTTGCAACAAGCATTTGTTTATCCTGTTTGGTATTATTTCCCGATGTTGTAAGCATATCGCCGGTTATCGTGGCATTTGCCCCGGAGAAGAAAGCTTTTTTACCATTTTCCTTCATCAGTTTACGGCCTGCTGCCAAGCGAATTGATGTCGAAGGGTTAATAAAACGGAACATAGCGATAACTCGCAGAAGTTCTTCTTCAGTAAGCTGTTTTAGGTTTTCAAACGGTGTGCCCGGAATCGGCATCAGTGCATTTAACGGAATGGAATCAACTTCAAGCTCTGCAAGCGTAAGTGCCATATCCAGCCTATCCTCCCATGTCTCTCCCATGCCGACAATTCCTCCGGAGCAAACCTCTAATCCGGCCTCTTTGGCAGCCCGGATGCACGCAAGTTTATCCTCAAACGTATGCGTGGTGCAGATACTTGGAAAATATCTGCGCGACGTCTCAATATTCGCATGGCAGCGTGTTACGCCAACCTTACGCAAAATTTCAAACTGCTCTTTTGTCAAAAGACCATGCGAAGCACATAATTCAATTTCTTTACACTCCTCATGCATTCTTTTGTACGCTTCTACAATCTGATCAAACTCTTTGCCGACAAGCGTTCTGCCCGCTGTCACAATAGAAAAACGATGAGCTCCATTTTCTTCATTTACATGACATGCTTTCACAAAAGAATCCACATCCATTACATCATATTCTTCTGCTCCGGTATGGTGATGGCTCGACTGGGCACAGAACCGGCAGTTTTCACTGCACCGTCCGGCACGTCCATTAATAATTGTGCATAAATCCACCTGATTACCACACAATTCTTTTCGAATTTTATCGGCTCCCTGACAAAGCGACTCCAAATCACCATTAATCAAAAAAGTCAGGTCATCTTCTTTTCCTAAACGTCTTCCTTCAATAATCTCATTTACCAGTTCTTCATACATAATAAAATTCCTCCTATGGTAGATACTTTTATTCTACCATGGGAGGAATGATTGTCAACCTAAATATTTTATTTAGTTGTCATTTTAGTGATGGAACAAACGGATTCCTGTAAAGCTCATCACCATATTGTGACGGTTGCAGGCATCGATACAATCCTTATCACGAATTGAACCGCCCGGCTGTGCAATGTATTTTACACCGCTGCGGTATGCTCTTTCAATGTTATCATCAAATGGGAAGAACGCATCGGAGCCAAGAGTTACATCTTTTGCGTACTCGGACAACCATTTCCGCTTTTCTTCTTTTGTAAATACCGGTGGTTTTTCAGTGAAATATTTTTCCCAGCATCCATCTGCCAAAACATCCATGTAATCTTCACCGATATAATTGTCAATGGCGTTGTCGCGCTCGGCACGCTTCATCCCCTCTTTAAACGGCAGGGAAAGTACCTGTGGAGACTGTCTTAACAGCCAGTTATCTGCCTTCTGTCCGGCAAGTCTTGTACAGTGAATGCGGGACTGCTGTCCGGCACCGATACCAATTGCCTGTCCGCCTTTTACAAAGCAAACAGAATTTGACTGCGTATATTTTAACGTAATCATTGAAATTGCCATATCAATTCTTGCTGACTCCGGCAAATCTTTATTCTCTGTCACAATGTTGCTGAAGAAATCTTTGTCAATGTTTAACTCATTGCGTCCCTGCTCAAAGGTAATACCAAATACTTCTTTGTGCTCAATTGGGTCCGGTACATAATTCGGGTCAATCTCGATAATGGCATAAGCACCTTTTTTCTTCTCTTTCAGAAGTTCTAATGCTTCCGGCTCATAACCAGGTGCAATAATTCCATCGGAAAATTCTCTCTTAATCAATTTGGCTGCGGAGACATCACACACATCTGACAATGCAATAAAGTCACCATAAGAAGACATACGGTCAGCACCTCTTGCTCTGGCATATGCGGCAGCAAGCGGAGATAACTCACCCAAATCGTCTACCCAGTAAATTTTTGCCTCAACGTCACTCAGTGGAAGACCTACTGCTGCACCAGCCGGCGAAACATGTTTAAAAGAAGTTGCTGCCGGAAGTCCGGTTGCCTTCTTCAATTCACTGACTAACTGCCATCCGTTAAAAGCATCCAAAAAGTTAATGTAACCCGGTTTTCCATTTAACACTTTGATTGGCAGTTCACCATCTTTGCGGTAAATACGGGATGGTTTCTGATTCGGGTTACAGCCATATTTCAATTCCAATTCTTTCATGATTTTCTCCTTTACTTATTCTTATTTTTAATAATCGATTCGTATTTTCCGGTTTCAATGTCAATGTAGCGCACAAATAAGGAAACTTTATTGTCCTCATTCAAGCTTTCCCACAGCATATCAGCAAATGCATTCATATCATCCATTGTTTCAATCCATTTCGGCTCGCCCTCAAAACTTGGCAATGGATTTCCATCACACATATAAGTATGGATAAAATGTCCCTCTCCTGCTACCGGATTCTCATATGCGAAAGTATAACGATTGCAGGCATCCGGATTTCCGTTATTGCTTTTTAAAATAGACATTGCATAATTGTACTCTCCATTTTCCACATGCATAATGCCGGAAATTCTTGGTGTATAATTCGGGCCGTCCGGTTCAAATTCTCTTGTGCGGAGCGCCTGCTCAAAAGTCTGCTGTTTATCCATCAGTTCATAAATTGTGTCTGTCTGGTCACCGTTGGTAACAATAGTCTTGTTTCCCAATACGCGGACCGGTGCGTAGATAATAAGACTTGGGTCACTCAATTTTGATGGGTCAAATGCCTGTGTGCGGATTCCCTCACCATCGTTTACAAAGACACGGTTTCTACTGTTTTCACTCCGCCCCATAATAAAATAAGCGGTCACTGCGTATTTGCCGTTTGGTGATTTTCCAATCACGATTCCACGTCCCGGATACGCATTGTTTTTGAGTTCCTGTTCCAATGAAAGTTTCTGCATCATGATTCCTCCAATCTTTTTTGTAATAGTATCAAAAAAACCGCCCGGGCAACCGGGTAAACGGTCGCCCAGGCGGTCGGCAATTCATACAAATCCACACTCCCTGTGAGTTCTCTCACTCTATATGATTTTCATATAGTTTCCGCCAGTCGTATGGAACTAAGTTTAGAATAACTGATTTTTAGGGAAAATGCAAGCGTTTTCTTCATTAAATACGCCACATGCCATCCTTTATCTGGCAAATCTCACTCTCATAAAATGCCTGAATTGCTTCTATCATGGTTTCTACGTCCTCACAGCCGGCAGTTTCCACCGCACTGTGCATGGCAAGCTGCGGCAGACCGATATCCACCATTGGCACACTAAAGGAATGACTCAAAAGATTACCAAGTGTACTGCCGCCCGGCATATCGGCGCGATTCACAAACAACTGCGTTTTGATATCATTTTTTTCACAAAGTGAGCCAAACACACCACCGGTCATTCCGGTTGTCGTATATCGCTGACTCGCGTTATATTTGATGACAACACCGCCGTTTAAAACAACCGGGAACTCATCATCACTCTTTTCCGGATGGTTTGGATGCACTGCATGGGCATTATCCGCACTAAGCAGGAAACTCCGGCTTCTCGCACAAATCTGCTCCTCCTTTGTCATACCATAAGACAAACAAATTCTCTCCAATACATCCGGTAGAAAATTACTAAGTGCCCCCTGCCTGCTGCCGCTTCCCACCTCTTCATTATCAAAGAGACAAAAGACGGAAAGTGCTTCTTTCGGAAGCTTGTCCTGTGCACGCAAAAAGCCCTGTAACGTCGTGTACACACAGCCTAAATCATCAAAACGCGGTGTCAAAAGGAACTCATCTTTGACACCGGCTGCGACTGCCGGCTGGCGCACGGTAAGAATCAAATCCATATCTACAATTTCTTCATCCACTTTGCAGCCTGCTTCCTCCCGCAAAAGTGTCATCAGTTCTGCCTCGCTGCCACCATATAACGGCTGTAAATCAACGTGAACATTATGCTTATATCCCTGATTGATTTCCCGGTTAAAATGAATGGACAGATTTGGAATCACAAATACATTTTTATCCGGTGCAATGAGAACACTAAAAATCCCTTCTTTTGTCTTTTTCATGACACGTCCGGCAAGTCCAAGCGGTCTGTCAAACCAGCTTGTGTGAATCATGCCGCCATAACCTTCGATTTCTGCTTTTGCATAAAAGGCATCTTTTTTCTTAGCTTTCTTAATCCGAAACGTAGGAAAATCACTATGACTGGCACAAAGGTGATAATAAAGCGGTTTTTCTTTTGGCATGGAAAAGGCAAGTAAACTCGACTCATTTCTTGTTACGTAATAGTTTTTGCCGGGCTCTAACTGCCAAAGATTTTCTTCTTCCAAGGACTGAAAACCAGCCACTTTCAAAGCCTCTTTTACCTGTTTTACCGCATGATACGGACTCACACTCTGATTCAAAAAAGAACATATTTTATCCATAATAAAATCCCTCTCTCTTTCCGATGATTTTCCTTTAGTATACCAAATAACCGCCATTTTTACAAATCAGCGCCAGCTCGCCGGAAATAAATATTCCTCTCTGTGGTCAAGCGTATCAAAACGATACCCCTGTTCTTTGATATAATCAATAATCTGTGGAAGAACTTTTGCTGTATTATCCATGGCGGAGGCATCATGCAGCAGGATAATCGGCTTTTCAAAGCGCGTGACATCTTTTTTTACATTTTGAAATATTACTGCCTGTGAAACATGAGGGGAAATCGAATCTTCGCCCGATACATTCCAGTCGAAACTTCTTACGCCCTCTTTCCTTAGCTGATTATGGAGTTCGTCTACATAAGATTTCACATAACCGTTATTGCTCCCCCACGGAAAGCGGTGGAGTGTCGGCTTTTCTCCTATTATTTTTTCAATGCAATCGGATGCCGCCCGAAAATCTTTGTAAAAACAATTGGCACTGGCATACATCTGATTATGCTCATGGCAGTATGTGTGCACACCAATCGCATTTCCTTTTTTCTTTAATTCCTTTACAGTATCAACCCGCTCCCCCGTAATTTCCTTTCCAATCAGGAAAAATGTTGCGACAGCTCCTTTTTCCTCTAATATTTTAATGATTTTTTTCGTATTTCCACTGGGACCATCATCGAATGTCAGATAGGCAGTTTTTTGATTTTCCTTTTGGACTTTAGATACAAAACTGCCCGTTGGAACAATAATTGTGCCGTCATTTTCCGTTTCGTAATTTCTCTTCACTTCATAAAATAACAGCACAAAAAGAACACAGACACAAACAACATAAACTGTCTTTTTCATCAACACACCACCAAAACAATTCCCCTTATTCCATTGTATGATAGCAGTGTCAAAAGGTTAAATGTTTATCCATATTAAAGCAGATGTGGCGGAATCACCGCTTTTACGAAAATGCCGTCCTCACGGTATTCTTCTTGTTCCAGTCTTCCAAACTCACGAATTGCCTGGATTTTCCCTGCTTCGTCGTAAGCAAATACTTTTTCAATCTTCACCATTCCCTCATCCAGTACCTCTTCGATCTTTTCCACCAATTTATCCAGTCCGATTTTCTGCTTTGCAGAAATCATAAGAGATGCTTCGCTATTTTTATCTTTTAAGCCATCCGGCTTATATTCCAGACAGTCCATTTTATTAAATGCTGTTATAACTTTTTTGTCGCCAATATTTAACTCGCGCAAAGTGTCATAAACAACCTCCATCTGCAAATCATATTTTGGATTCGAGACATCAACAACATGAAGAATCATGTCCGCATACTTCGCTTCCTCAAGCGTGGAGCGGAAGGCACGAATCAGAGAGTGTGGCAGTTTACTGATAAATCCAACTGTATCGGTGAATAAGATTTTCTGCCCATCCTCTTTTTCCAAAACGCGTGTCGTCGGGTCAAGTGTTGCAAATAACTTATCCTCTTCTAATACAGCGGCTTTTGTCAGTGTATTCAAAAGTGTTGATTTTCCGGCATTTGTATAACCAACGATGGCAACTGTTTTCGTCGGATTCTGCGTTCTTTTATGACGCTGCACCTCACGGTTTTTCACGACTTCTTTTAACTGACGGTTCAACATGGATATGCGCTCTTTAATCAGGCGCCTGTCCATCTCCAGTTTTTTCTCACCGGGACCTCTTGTTCCAATTCCGCCGCCCAGCCTCGACAAACTTTTACCAAGTCCTGTCAGCCTGGATGAACGGTAGCGAAGCTGTGCTAATTCAACCTGCAGTTTTCCCTCGCTCGTCCTTGCATGAGCGGCAAAAATATCTAAAATCATTACGGTACGGTCTAATACCTTAACCTGCAGTTCTTCCTGCAAATTGGTAAGCTGCGCCGGCGTAAGCTCATCATCACAGACAATACCATCCGCATCCGTCTGCATAATCAGTTCACGCAGTTCTTCAATTTTCCCCTTACCGACATATGTTCCCGGATGCACGGACTCTCTTTTTTGAATCAGTCTTCCGACTACAATGCCGCCTGCCGTTTCCGTAAGTTCCGCAAGTTCATCCAAAGAATAGGAAACATCCGTTCCATCCTCCAAATCAACGGCAGCTAATAAAAACTTTTCCTGCACCTGTTCTGTCTCATAGGTCTTAGCCATGTTTTTCTCCTTTAACAAACCCGCACGGTGATTTCTCCCGTACGCAGAATTTCCTGTGTATGGTCTTCCTTTTCCACAATCAATCCACCGTCTTCATCAATCGCAACGGCAGTTCCATATTCCCAGTCTGTTCCGCTTGTAAAGCGAATCTTTTTCCCAAGAACATTCGACCACTTGCGGTAATCTTCCATAAAACTTTTATCCGGTAAATCCTGATATAACTTACATAAATTCTCAATAATTGCTGCTACCAATTCATTGCGCGGAATCTTTTCATCCTCTGCGCATACCGTACCGGCAATCTCTTTGATTTCATCCGGATAACCTTCCTTTGGCGCATGGTAATTAATTCCAATTCCCACGACAACTATATCAATCCGTCCCGACTCAAAATCGGACACCGCCTCGGTCAAAATACCACATATCTTTTTCCCGTTCAGATAAACGTCATTGACCCACTTAATCTGCGGTTCCTGTGAAAGGACATCCCGAATCGCACGGCATACCGCAACAGAAGCCGCTGTTGTAATCAAGACAACATCCTGCGAAATTTCCGGCTTTGGACGGAACAAAACACTCATGTAAATCCCACTTCCATCGGGCGAATAAAAACTTCGTCCGCGTCTGCCACGTCCATTTGTCTGCTCCTCAGCAAGTATCACAAGCCCCTCGCCTTCACCATTCAGTGCACATCTCTTTGCTTCCATATTCGTGGAATCAATGCACTTAAACACCTTGATTTTCTGACTGTCGTACGGCTTATGCAGACACAGCCGGATTCCTTCCTCCGACAACACATCGCTTTCTTCTTTCAGGCGGTAACCACGGTTATTTACTGCCTGAATCTGATAACCTTCTTTTTTCAGAGTATTCACTGCCTTCCAGATAGCCGATCTCGTCACGCCAAGTGATTCTGCCATCTCCTGTCCGGACAAATCTCTTTCCCTGCTTGCCTCTAACAGTTTCAATACTTCCGTCTTTACACTCATCGTTCAATCCCTCTCATAATCTCGCCGGCGCAGACCACACCGTCCACTCTCATACGGATTTTCTCTCCCGGATGCGGACAGGCATCTGTCTCTTCGCCATCCTCATTCAACATTTGCAGCACAGAAACTGTCTGGTTTTCGCCATTTTTCTTCATAATTTCAATGGTATCGCCAACTCTGAATTTATTTTTCTGATAAAACACCACATACCCATCTTCCGTTACTTCTTTCACCTGTCCAAGATAAACAGCACCCTTCTGATAGGTATTGTTATCATAAATCTGTGTTTCATGCGTTGGTTTTCCAAAGAAGAAGCCGGTCGTAAACTGACGGTAGGTACATTTTGCAATTTCCGCCTGATAATACGGAATATTTTTCTTATATTTTTCCGGGTCTTCAAAATAATCGTCGACTGCCTGACGGTACGTTCTGGCAACGACAGCGACATAAAGAGCTGTTTTCATACGTCCCTCGATTTTAAAACTGTCAACACCTGCTTCCACCAACTCCGGAATGTGCTCAATCATACACAAATCCTTGGAATTGAAAATATATGTTCCCCTCTCGTTTTCCTCAACCGGCAAATATTCACCCGGACGATTTTCTTCCATAATATAATATTTCCAGCGGCACGGATGGGTACATGCACCAAGATTCGCATCACGGCCGGTAAAATAATTGCTCAAAAGGCACCGCCCGGAATACGAAATACACATCGCACCATGGACAAATGTCTCGATTTCAAGGTCTTCCGGTATATGTGCATCAATATCCGCAATCTCTTTGATGGAGAGTTCACGCGCCGTCACAACACGCGTTGCGCCCAATTTATGCCAAAACCGGAATGTACGGTAATTCACATTATTTGCCTGCGTACTGATATGGATATCAATTTCAGGACAGATTTCCGTTGCAATCTGGAATACACCGGGATCGGAAATAATCAGAGCATCCGGATCGATTTCTTTTAATTCTTCAAAATACTTCTGCACGCCCTCTAAATCTCTGTCATGTGCAGTAATATTCGCTGTCACATACACTTTTTTCCCGTGTTCGTGAGCAAAACGGATTCCCTCAGCCATATCTTCCTTAGAAAAGTTTTTTGCCTTTGCCCGAAGTCCATACATTTCACCGCCGATATAAACCGCATCGGCACCATAATAAACGGCTGTCTTTAACACTTCCAAACTGCTTGCCGGGGCAAGAACCTCCGGCTTTTTTCGATTATTCTCCATGAATTACTCTCCCTTTCCATTTCTTTTTTTCGTACTAATTGTCATGCCATCGGCAATCGGCAGACAGATTGTTTCTAATTCTTCCTTCTCACACAAAACTTGTAAATATTCCCGCATACGTCCATGTATCGTACGATCTCTGCGCAGTACCGCATAACGGGATTCCAACACATCACCATCATGAAAAATATTATCGGACACAAGCATCGCGTCATCTGCCATCAAAGCAATAACATCCGGCAAAAAATTCAAATACTGTCCCTTTGCCGCATCCATAAAGATAAAATCATAGGATTTTCCTTTTATTAAAAGTTGTTTTAATACTTTCGCTGCATCACCTTCAAGCAACGTAATCCTGTCATCTTCATCCAGCATCTCTAAATTTCCCCGCGCTTCTTTTAAGCGCATCTCAACTTTTTCAATTGTCGTAATATGTGAAGATTTTGGCAAATACTCACGCATGCAAAGAGCGGAAAATCCAACCGCTGTTCCAATTTCTAAAACCTCTTTCGGCTTTCTCTCCCGCAGCAAGAAACGCAACATATCTCTTGTGCCGGACCTTATAATCGGCACATCCTCTGAAAGTGCCTTTCTCTCAAGCTCTTCTAATGGCTTTGGCAGTGGCTCCCTGTATTTTTCCAAAAACACTTCCATGCGGTCATGGTGACTCGTCTTTGTGTGTACCATTTTTTCTCCTTTACTAAACGCACAAAAAATCCCAGTCCTGCCATAAGAAAACATGGGATTTTAAGTGTTATCATTTACAATCCGTAAATTACACGGATAATTTCCTCGTAGGTCATACTGCTGTTCAGCGTATAAATACCTTTCTGCATGTCGGTTCCCTCGCGTTTCATCAACTGCATGTGCACATAAAACGCCGCCGGATTACCGACCAAATCCTGATTTGACAGCCGCTTAGCCACTTCAAATTCACCATCATCCTCCGATATGGTAAATGCTTTTGTCTGTCCCGGCGGCAAATCTTTTGACGTATCGCCCACCGCCTCGCAGGCAAAGGAATAGCCGACGCGGCACAGCTGTACACCACCAAATACAACCAAACCATAAAACACGATATTCAGTAATACAATTAACATGGTTCGTACAGCTTTTAACATGGATTATACCTCCATAATAATTGGTAAAATAACCGGATTTCTCTTCATCTTCTTCCACAGGAAGTCATTCAGAGTATCCTTAATTTCTGTTTTAATTCTTCCCCAGTCTGTAATTCCTCTTTCGTATAGACGGTCAAGCGCAATATTAACAACTTCATGGCACTCATCCATCAAGTTTTCCGCTTCTCTAACATAAACAAAACCACGGGATACAATATCCGGTCCTGCCAAAATCGTGTTGGAGCCTTTCTCCAGTGTAAGTACCACAACCAAAAGACCATTTTCCGATAAGTGCTGGCGGTCACGAAGAACAATATTTCCTACATCGCCAATGCCAAGTCCATCGACCATAATTCCCTGTGCAATCGTTTTACCAACAATTGTCGCACGATCCTCACGGAGTTCCAAAATATCTCCGGAACGTAAAATCTTAATATTTTCTTTTGGCACACCCATCTTCTGTGCTACATCTGCCTGTCCCTGCAAATGACGGTACTCACCATGAACCGGTATAGAAAACTTCGGTTTCACAAGCGAATAAATCAATTTAATCTCTTCCTCACATGCATGTCCGGAAACGTGAGTATCCTGAATAATTACCTTTGCACCCTTTTGAGAAAGTTCGTTAATTACTTTTGAGACCGACTTCTCATTACCCGGAATCGGACGGGAACTGAAAATAACAACATCCCCGGGTTTAATTGCGATTTTACGATGAATACTTGCCGCAATACGGGAAAGAGCTGCCATTGCTTCACCCTGACTTCCCGTCGTAATCAGTACGAGCTGCTCATCGGAATAATTTTTCATCTCTTCCAAGCTGATAATCATATTGTCCGGCACCTGAATATAACCAAGTTCCACCGCCGTATTTACGATGTTTACCATGCTTCGTCCTTCAATGACGACTTTACGGTTCTGCTTCTTCGCCGAATTAATAACCTGCTGCACACGATCTACATTCGAGGCAAACGTAGCCACGATAATACGGTTGTGTACATTTTCCTCAAAAATCGAATCAAAAGTCGCACCAACCGTACGCTCCGACTCAGTAAAGCCCGGTTTCAAAACATTCGTACTGTCGCACATCAGGGCAAGTACACCTTTTTTACCAAGTTCACCAAAACGAGCCAAATCAATTGTGTCTCCGTAAACCGGCGTATAATCTACTTTAAAGTCACCGGTGTGTACAACAATTCCTGCCGGTGTATAAATGGCTAATGCCGCTGAATCTGCAATACTGTGGTTTGTCCGGATAAACTCAATACGGAAATCTCCTAAGTTAATATACTGACCATAAGTAACGACTTTTCTCTTAACGTTATTTAACAGATTATGCTCTTTTAACTTATTCTCGATAATTGCCATCGTAAGTCTCGTAGCATAAATCGGAACATTCAGTTCTTTTAACACATAAGGCAGAGAACCGATGTGATCCTCATGTCCGTGTGTAATGACAAAGCCTTTCACTTTATCTCTGTTATCCTGCAAATACGTGATATCCGGGATTACTAAATCCACACCTAACATATCATCTTCCGGGAAAGCCAGTCCGCAGTCCACTACAATAATACTCTCTTCCGTCTCAAACGCCGTAATGTTCATTCCAATCTGTTCCAAACCTCCAAGCGGAATAATTTTTACGCGCTCTTCCCCTGTTTTTTTCTTCTTCAATTTTATTACACCTCTCTATTCTAATCTTAATTCTACATCGTCCAATAACTCTTCTAAGTACTTTGAAATAATTTTCAACTCTTTTTCATCGTCTACAACCTGATACGTTACCAGTTCGTCCTCTGTTTCCTCTCTCAAAATCATTGCTTCTGCTTCCTCATCCTCAATGGAATCTGTCACAAGAAGATACGATACACCGGCAATGTCTGCTTTTTCCAACACAAAAAAAGCCTCCTCGCTGCCATCGTCAGCCGTAAGCATAATGAGTCCATTTTCGTTTTCTAACATCAAATCCTCCTAATTGTGTATGGAATCTAAATAACCTTGTAAAATCAGGGAAGCTGCAATCTTATCTACATACGTTTTCCGATGTTCTGAGCGCACTCCGCCTTCTTTTAACACATCCATGGCAGAAACCGTGCTGAGCCGTTCGTCCCACAGCACTACTTCTAACCCTGTTCTAGCCTTTAGTTTTTCCATAAATTCTTTCGTTCGCTCGACACGCTCTCCCTCCGAATTATTCATATTCTTCGGGTAGCCAAGCACAATACGTCCTACGTCATTTTCCTCTGCCAGTACCTGAATACGTGCCAGAGTCTGTCGTAATTTGTTTTCACTTTTTCTTTTTATAACTTCAACCGGCTGGGCAGTCAAAAGCATGGAGTCGCTAATCGCCACACCAACTGTCACTGAGCCGTAATCAAGTCCCATGATTTTCAAAATAAATACCTAGTCTTCCTTGAGATTATTCTCAATATAGTCTTCTAAAAACACTTCAATAATTTCGTCACGCTCTGCGCGCATAATCAAACTTCTTGCACCTTTGTGACTGGTAATATAAGTCGGGTCTCCCGACATCAGATACCCAACAATCTGATTAACCGGATTGTAGCCTTTTTCCGTCAATGCAGAATAAACTGCCGCAATCACATCACGGACATCCAAATCTTTCTCCGCCTCAACCTTAAAGTATTGCGTATTATTCAATTCCTGCATGCCGCCACATCCTTTCTATAATCATACCCAATTACTAATATTGTAATATATATAACCTCAATTCGCAAGAGTTTTTTTGCATGAAGTTTATCTTCGCAATCTTATAATATTTTTCACCAAGCACAACAGAAGAACGGCAGCCATCATCTGCTTTTGTTTTTTTATCATACTTGAGTTTCCGCAAAGCACATTAAAAAAAGTGGATGACTTTAATTAAAAC
>NZ_QTVH01000028.1:0-29957 GCF_003435975.1 Clostridium sp. AF36-4
TACAAGTATAATTTTTTTCAAAAACCTCTTGACTATTTATAGTTTGTCACCTCTTTTTAATAGCTTGTTTTGGGCAGATTTCTTTGCATTGTCCGCAGTGCAGGCATCGATTTTGGTATCGCCGGGATAAATTCCCTTCATATAAGGATTTCTTTCAAATATTTCTTATAATTTTTCGGAGTGAATATTTTTAATTTTACCGCGAAGGGAAATCGCCCGTTTCTCTGCGGTTGCAGACAGGGCGATAAATTTCTGCTCCATAAGCTGAGTATAAAGGGATTTCCCTTTTGCCGTCAAGAAATAAACACCGGATTCATCCCAAAGCATCAAATCAATGATGCGGGTTACCGGATGACCGTCTGCGCCAATCGTTGCCATGGTGGCGGAATGAAATTCGTTTACCAACAAATTAAGATACTGCTTTTTCGTCATTGTCATTATATGTTCTCCTTTCTGGCGGCAAAATGGGTTACTTCTTAAAATGTATACGGTGGATTTCCGGAGAAATCAGCAATTACACCATGCGGCTCATCTAGGTAAAATACCTCAAAAATCGGATTATCCGCAGTCTCATACTGTCCTTTGACAATCGGATTGGCTATACACATTTCTTTTGCAGCCATGTTGTTTTCAAATACGGCTTTTCCGTGCAGGCGAATCCATGCATAAGATGGACTGGAAACAGAAATTTCAATTTCCGGATTGCTCTGCATATCCAGATAGACATCTTTTGTGTTATTTGTGCAGAACCACAGTTTTCCGTCCATTTCTCCGGCAAACATAAACGGGCGGCACTTTGCTTTCCCATCGCGTCCTACGGTAGCGAGATACTGTACCGGGTTTTCTTTTAAAAATTCAATTACTTTGTTCATAATAAAACCTCCTAAAAATTTTTTTGGAAAAAATATTGTGTTTTCCTGTTGATGATATTATAATATCGCCACAGAGACCTTTCGTAAAGTAAGCACTATTTTGTGCTGTAGTTACCAAAAGGAAACAATTGCGAAAAAAGGAGGATTTTGCCATGGAAAATATATCAACAGCAGAAAAACTTCCTGCCTGTCCGGTGGAAACGACGCTTACTTTAATCAGTGATAAATGGAAAGTCTTGATTTTAAGAGACTTACTTCCTGGGACAAAACGGTTTGGGGAGTTAAAGAAATCAATCGGACATGTTTCACAGAAAGTGTTGACAGCACAGCTTCGACAGATGGAGCAGAGCGGACTTGTGAATCGAAAAGTATATGCCGAGGTGCCGCCAAAAGTTGAATATTCATTGACGGACGTGGGATACAGTTTGAAACCGATTTTAGACGCTATGTGGACGTGGGGCGAAGAATATCAGAAGAAAATGGAGAAATAATCCCCGGCGGCTTTGAAAACCGCAGCGGGGATTATGAAGACATACACATCATGTATTGTGTGTTGTAATTAATCTAAAATCTGTCCATCTGTAGAAATTGTGACAACCTGCCATGGGGTAAATTTTCCACTGTTTTGCAGTGCTGTCTTTGCCGCATGCTCAAGTCCGCCACAGCACGGTACTTCCATGCGGACAACGGTTACACTCTGGATGTCATTGTTCCGGATGATTTCGGTTAGTTTTTCTGAGTAATCGATGTCATCCAGTTTTGGACAGCCCACAACGGTGATTTTTCCTTTGATAAAATCATGATGGAAATTAGCATACGCATAGGCGGTGCAGTCTGCAGCAATCAAAAGTTTGGCACCGTCAAAGTAAGGAGCCTTTGTCGGTACGAGTTTGATCTGAACCGGCCATTGTCTTAATTCGGACGTAAGAGAATTGTCTGCGGATACAGCAGGTGCTGAATTGCGGCGGTCAAACTGGCGCATTCTCTGTCCGGGACATCCACTGAATGCTGGAGATTTTTTCTCTTTTGCTTTCTTTTTCATATTTTCTTTCACAGCTTCTTCGTCGTAAGCAGCAGCTTCCCGTTCCACAAAAGTAATAGCACCGGTCGGGCAGGTTGGCAGACAGTCGCCAAGTCCGTCGCAGTAGTCGTCGCGCAGCAATTTTGCTTTTCCGTTTACCATACCGATGGCACCTTCGTGGCAGGCATTGGCACAGGCACCGCATCCGTTACATTTATCTTCATCAATCTGAATAATTCTTCGTATCATAGTTTATCCTTCCTTTCGGGTAATTGTTGTTTCTGGTTGTATTATAGAAAAGGCTGTGCTAAAATTATGTTGTTATAACAACGAAAATCATTTTTTTGAAATTGAGGAGCGAAAATGCAAAAACCACAAATACCGATTTTTATGGAAATAACGGACGCAGAATGGGATGAGATGGTTCGTCTTTTGTGTCTGCGAGAGAAAAAATTCAAAAAAAATACGATTATTTTTCATCAGGGTGACATTACAGAGGAGATGGGAATTGTCATAAAAGGAAATGTAAATATAGAAAGTGTGGATGTCTCCGGCAATGTAAGTCTGCTAGGAAATGCGGAAGCCGGGGATGTATTTGCGGAGACGTATGCACTCTGTGGCGAGGCAATGGCGGTAGATGCAGTGGCTACGAGCGAGACAGTAATTCTGTTTCTTCCTATGAAACAGCTTATGCATGAAAAAAATGCAGGATATTCGTGGTACGGTAAAATGCAGGCTAACATAATTCGTATGCTCAGCAAGAAAAATCTGGTGTTGTCAAATCGTATTTTCTGTACAACTCCGAAAAAAATCAGGGATCGTGTATACACCTATCTTTCCATGCAGAGGGTGAGAAGCGGCTGCCGGAAATTCAAGATTCCGTTTAACAGGCAGCAGATGGCGGATTACCTGAATTTAGACAGGAGTGCGCTGTCAAAAGAACTGGGACTTATGCGGGAAGAAGGAATCCTTTCTTTCTATAAAAATGAATTTGAACTTTTGGAGGCGGAGGAATACGATGTTAAAAGATAAAGATATCAGGGAACCGCTATTTGACTTTTTGGAGGAACAGTACAGGAAAACTCGGATTATAGAGGAAAAAACGATGGGAAAATCCAGAGCGGACGTTGTGATGGTTTTGGAAGAAGAACTGGTAGGAATTGAAATCAAAAGCGATGCAGACACCTACGCAAGACTTTCACGCCAGGTCAAGGATTACGACCGTTTTTTTGATCGGAATTATGTCGTTGCTGGTTCGAAGCATGCTCATCACGTGGGGGAACATGTACCGGAGTGGTGGGGTATTATTACGGTAGAAGAAGTGGATGGAGTGTGCGATTTTTATGTACTCCGTAAAGCTGAAAAAAATCCCAAACAGAAAATGCTTCATAAAATAAAATTGTTGTGGCGTCCGGAACTGGCACATATTCAAGAAGTGAATCATTTGCCGGCATACAAGCAGAAAAGCAAAGATTTTGTCCGCAAAAAAATCATGGAAAAAGTACCGGAAGACCTGCTGCATAAACAAATTAGTGATGAATTGTTTGGGCGGGATTACACGACGATTCAACAGCAGATTGATGAATTTAAAAAGAGGTGACAAACGATGAAAATGACGACACTTTGTTATATTGAAAAAGATGGGAAATATCTGATGCTTCATCGGACAAAAAAGGAAAAAGATATTAATAAGGACAAATGGATTGGTGTTGGAGGGCATGCCGAGGAAGGCGAAGGTCCGGAGGAATGTCTGTTAAGGGAAGTAAAGGAGGAGACAGGGCTTTTTCTTACTTCTTACCGGTTTCGCGGAATTGTAACTTTTGTCAGTGACCAGTGTGAGCCGGAACTGATGTGCCTTTTTAGTGCAGACAAATTTGAGGGAGAAGTAATAGAATGTGATGAGGGGGATTTGTTCTGGGTTGAAAAAGAAAAAGTACCCTCACTTCCAACCTGGGAGGGGGATGCCATTTTCCTAAAATTGTTTCTGGAAGATGAACCGCGGTTTTTTAGTCTTCGTCTTGTTTATGAAGGAGAAAAATTAGTGGAAAAGAATTTAAGATTGTATGAATCATAACAAAAAGTGGTTGCTTGATACAGCCACTTTTTATAAGCGTATGTCAATGTTTGCACCAACATTTGGATTCACTGACATTTCCATCATTTTTGCGAGTGCGTCTCCCTGCATTTCCTGTGAGTCTAAAGTTTTTGAAAGCATCGAGACACCGACTGACTGCATGAGATTGTTTGCAGCATTTGCCATGGAGTAACTGGCAATATCCATGCCTAAATCCATATCCATAACGATACCTCCTATCGAATAATTCTAATTAAATAATAGCAGAGATAGGAGAAAATAACAAGAAAAATTTATGAAAAAAGGATATTTTTGCAAGTTCACTCGTTTATATAGTGAAGACCAAGAGAAAGGAGGTTTTATGGTGAGGGATTGGACAAAAGATTATTTTCATGAAAAATATGAGTGCTACTGTGATATGGTATATCGAATCTGTATGCTTTATTTGAAAAATGAAAGCGATGCCAGAGATGGGTTACAAGATATTTTTCTGAAAATGTGGGAAAAACAACCGGTCTTTGAAAATGCTTCCCATGAAAAGGCATGGCTTATAAGTACGACCAAACATTATTGTCTGGATGTATTAAAAAGCAGTTGGCATAAAAAACGAGTGGCACTGGATATTAACCGGGAAATCATGTCGGATGAGAGAGAACAGGAGTATCCGGTGTTAGATGAGATTTTGAAACTGCCACAAAAATACCGGGAGGTTCTTTATTTATATTATTATGAAGAATATTCAGTAAAGGAAATCGGGATTATGCTCAAAAGGAAAGAGAGTACCATCCAGTCCCGGCTGGCGGCAGGAAGAAACAAATTAAAAACAAGATTGGCAGACAGAAAGGGTGTATGGTAATGAATAAACAGATAGGAAAAAATATGTTTGACGGTATGGAATTGCCGGAGCAGACGAAACAGGAAGTGTGGGGAAATTTAGAAAGTATAATTTCAAATACTACAGTAGAAAAAAGGGTACACAAAAACCGTGTTTGGGTCAGACGGCTTGGAAAAACAGCGGCTGCATTCCTTATAATGGGAGTTCTTTTCGGAACTATTAATGGCGTAAGTCATGGCGGACTTGTTGAGGCAATTTCCGGTTTGTGGCAGACAGACGAGAGCAGTCAGAAAATTGTAACAGAAATGACCGATTATCATGTGAGGCTGGATTCCGTATATGCGCCAGAAGTACTTGAATGTACGGAGAAAAGACTTATTTTTGCCGGAAGTTTTGGTCTTGTTATTTATGACCGGCAAAGTGAGCGTGTGGCGGCTACGATTGATTTGCAGAAAATTGAAAGTAATCACTTCAATGCCGATACATTGCAGACTAGGTTTCTGATTCAGGGAGACGAACTGGTGATTTATAATCTGCAAAATAAAAAAGTATATGGAAAGAGCTATCACTATAATCTTTCAACGAATGGTAAAAAAGAAACGTCGTCTCTTTTGCCGGATACTACGCAAAAAGCAGATGCATTTTTAGAGAAAGAATGGCAGAAACAGAATAAGGATAAGTATGCCGATACATTAAATTTTTATGCGGAGGGAACCTCTTTGTATAAAGATAAAGAGGGACTTCTGAGCGAAAAAGCCTTAATTTCAAAAGAAGGTAATACGATTTCATCTGCTGTGTGGTTAGTGCTTGAAGAAGACAAGACTAAGGGTGATTACCAGATGTATTTGTATCAGAAAAAAGGAAAACAAGGTGTGGCAAAAAAAGAAAAACTACGCATCCAAGCATCTACGGAGAAAGAGAAGACGACGGTCCTTAAAAGGTATGAAGAACTTAGCGGTTCGGAGATAAAAAAGGCAATTGTTGAAACCTTTTATGACAATCCATCTTTGTATGAGGGATATGTTTATCAGGGCAGTCAAAATTATCAAAAAGTAGAATTTGGAAACTGTGATGTGGTAATTCCAATTGTCAAAATCACAGGAACAAATAGACAAAAAGATACGGTAAAAGTAATTGGACAATTCTACTGGTATGGCTTCAGCTTGTCCGGAAAAACTTTATATGAGGCGCAGTCCGGTGGTGGGGTGGCAGTCATGTTTTTGAAAAAAGACGGTGGCAGATATCAGGTGAAAAAGGTAGTACATCCAAGAGATGGTGGATTATTACAGAAAGACTTGGTGAAATTATATGGAAGTGATGGAAAAGCTGTTTCAGATGTTCTCGAAGATTCGCTTGCGGATGAAGTAGTTAAAACATTGAGAACTTATGTAAAACAGAATCAGCTGGATATTAAGTATTACAAGGCATTTGGGTGGGACCCGGAGAAAATTGATGAATAGGATGAAATCAACGAAAGTCTACGCTTCGTAGGTAGTGTTATTTTTGTTGAGCGGGTGGAGGATGGATTGTTTGCCCTCGATTTGGTGAAAGGAATTGATGACAGGGAAAAATCGTATGATGACACAGAAAACGGAGGGCGTTGGAGCAGGCTGCAAAAATGTTGTTTGGGTGAAAATTGACAAATATGGCTGCGAATCATATAATTCTATATGTTATTTAGGAAAAAGTAGTAGAGAGGAATATTATGTTAGAGCCAAAAGAAGTTAATTTATCGCCCATGCCAAAGACATGGATTTTAGATTTGGACGGCACAATCGTTGTCCATGACGGGCCGTATATCTTAGGACACGATAAGTTTTTGCCGGGAGCAAAAGAATTTTTAGATGGAATTTCGGAAGATGATATGATTATATTTCTGACTGCCAGAGGTGAGTGGGAAAAAGAGCATACCCTGCGGTTTTTAAAAGAAAATCATGTGCGCTATGACCATATTATTTTTGGCGCAGGACAGGGAGAGCGTGTGCTAATCAATGATAATAAACCGGACGGACTTGTCACAGCGGTCGCAGTCAACACAACAAGAGATAAATTCTGCCAGACCAAATTTCAGACGGATTATAATCTGGGAACAAGGTTTGATTGATTTTTTTAGTTTCCGTAATTTAGGAAAAAATTTTGTGTCTCGTGGACGGCTCTCGCCTTGATAAATACGCGGAAGTATTGATATGAAGATTTGTATATCGTATACTTCCGCGTATTTATATCCACTCGCCGCAAAGTTTTCGCCTGAATTACTGGAATGCTAAAAAGGTTAGCACTGATTATTAGTACGAAACGTATGTAGTATCTATATACAAAATTATGATAATGTGTTAAGATTATTTAGAAAAACATTTTATAAAAAAACAACCGAAAAAGCCATTAGGAGGGGTAAAGATGGAGTCAAAAAACAGTCAACTAGAAAAGACGGAAAAAAATCGCACAAAAATTCTTAAAAAATTATTAGGAAGTAAAATTGTATGGGGAGTCGTCTGTTTTGTCTTAATAGGAATATTAGTATATAATGTTAAAGATTCTTTTTTTACTGACAGTGATACTAAGAAGTTAGGATTTGAGAATATTGGTGAGTTGGCTACTCAGTCTGCATATTGTTCTCAAGTGGATACGATTAAGGATGCAAGAAGTTTGTTTGGTATGGAAATTCCATTTACGCAAAGTCAGTATGTCTATAGTTATGATATAGTGATAAAGGCTGGATTTGATTTTAAACGTATTATCCCAGATGTAAATGATAAAAAGAAAGTAATTACTATCCATATGCCTAAACCTAAAATATTAAGTAGTGAAATAAAAGAGGATTCTTGTAAAGTGTATGTGGAAGATAAGAGTTGTTTTACGCCATTGACGGTAGAAAAAATGGGTAAAGCACGGATAAGAATGAAAGAGGTTGCTGAAAAGAATGCAATTGCAAACGGATTGTATGAAAATGCCACTGAAAATGCTAAGAAGTTGCTAAAAAATTTTGTAGGTGAATTATATAATCTTGAAGAATACCAGATTAAGTTTGAGGAGGATAACAAATGAAAGAGAAGAATAAGTTTAAATGGATAAAAATTATTTGCGGCATAATAGTTGCTGGAATCATATTGTTTTACTTGTGGCTATTTTTTACTGCGTGATTTTTTAGAAAACGAAATTAATAATCAAGGTTACTATTTTGGGTGAATTGAGAGCAATGAAAACGCTAAGCGATTACATGAAAATGAATTATCGAATGGAAATTGTTGAGGATGCAGAGGAAGGTGGCTTTGTGGTTTCGTTTCCGGAACTTTCGGGATGCCTTACTTGTGGAGATACAAAAGAAAAAGCAATTGCTAATGCTATAGATGCAAAGAGAGCATGGTTTGAAGCTGCACTAGAGGCAGGAATGGAGATAAACATTCCGGGTGTGCCAAGTAAAGATATTTAATCTTTTTAAGATTCTAGTAATTTAGCCAATCCATTTTGTATTGAGCGAGTACAAACGCGTGGGTATGAGATATGCGTTTTTTGCATATCCATACCCCTACGCAGTTTGTTAAGCGGGAGCGCTCATGAAATGCAAATTGGATTGGCTAAATTACGGAAATTAAAAACTTAAAAAACATTGCTTGCAAACACCTAAAATATATAGTACAATAAACCCCTAAAACCTATGTGAATTTTTCTAAACAGTTTTGTTTATTTTTCGTCACATCATCTGCCGATGGTGTGATTTTTTGTTGCAAAGGAAAGGACGCTTGCGAAGAAAGGAGTTCCCCATGGAACAAACATTTATGAAAGAAAAGAAAATATTACCGCTCGTATTGTCAATGTCACTGCCAATGATGTTGTCCATGCTGGTAAATTCTCTATACAATATTGTTGACAGTTATTTTGTGGCACAGATTAGCGAGCAGGCGATGACTGCATTATCTTTAGTATATCCGCTGCAATTACTGGAAACGGCAATTGCAGTTGGATTTGGGATAGGAATGAATGCGGCAGCAGCGTATTATCTGGGCGCAAAAGAACAAAAGCGGGCTGATGATGTTGTGACATCGGGACTTGCCTTAAGCCTTTTACATGGTGTCATTTTGATGGCTGCAGCACTTCTTTTTGCGCCGGCATTTGTTTCGATGTTTACAGAAAATGAAAAGATTCTTGCGGATGGTGTAAAATATTCAAATCTCGTATTTATTTTTGCGGTTCCAAATGTTATTGCGATAACGTTTGAGAAAATATTCCAGGCAGAAGGACGGATGAAAGTTTCGATGTTTAGTATGTTGTGTGGATGTATTGCCAATATAATACTTGACCCACTGTTGATTTTCGGTATCGGGATATTTCCGAAAATGGGGATTGAAGGAGCTGCGCTGGCAACCGGTATTGGACAAGTAATACCGCTTATTGTGTACTTGTTTATTTTTATCAAGCACCCGGTATCACTGCATTTTCACTGGCATAAAAAAGTCTTCCAAAAACGGTTGATGGGGCAGATGTATGGAGTAGGAATTCCGGCGACATTAAACCTTGCCCTTCCTTCCTTTATGATTACGGCACTTAATGGAATTCTTGCTGTGTATTCCGCATCGTATGTGCTGGTGCTTGGCATTTATTATAAACTGCAGACATTTATTTATCTCTCGGCAAATGGTATTGTGCAGGGAATCCGACCAATTATCAGTTATAATTATGGCGCGGGAGAGAGAGGGCGTGTCAAAAGAATTTTTATTACTGCATTAATTATGATTGCTTCCATTATGTTTGTTGGTATGTTGATATGTTTGGGATTTGCAGGAAATCTGATAGGACTGTTTACAAAAAATTCGCTTACGATTTTGGATGGCGCACAGGCGGTACGCATTATCTGTATGGGCTTTGTGATATCGGCAGTTTCGGTTACGATAAGTGGTATGTTAGAGGCATTGGGGAGAGGCGTGGAATCTTTGATTCTTTCGCTGCTTCGTTATGTTGTCGTAATTATACCGGCGGCATTTGTGCTTGGAAAACTATTTGGCGGTGCAGCAGTCTGGCACTGCTTTTGGATTGCAGAGACGATTGCATCGCTTACAGCGGTTTTCTTAATTTACAGGCGAAGCCCTTTTACTCAAACATGTAGGTAAAATAAGCTTCCTTAAATGCGAGGGAGCGGTTGCGTGAAATCGGCAGTGTAACACCATCTGTCATAGTCACACTGTTTTTAGTAAACTGATTTACGAAATTTAAGTTAATAATGTAACTGCGGTGGCAGCGGAAAAATCCCTGTTCCAAAGTAAAAACTTCTTCGCACCGGGAAAATAGTTCGCGGATTTCGATACTTGTACCGTTATGAGGAAAAACGAGAACGGATTTGTTTTGAGCTTCTAAATAGTTTGTATCTTCCAGTGCAATTTTGCAAAATCCGTCCGAAGTGCGGGCAACAAAGATTTCTTTCTGATTCTTTATCAGCGCTATAAAATCATCCATAATAGACCAAAGCTGATTGGGAGAAATCGGCTTTAGCAGATATTGAAGTGCCTTGACCTCATAAGAGTCAAACGCAAATTCTTTGGATGAGGTCAGAAAAATAATGGGAACGTTTTGATTCTGCCTGCGTAATTCCTTAGCTGTATCAATACCGTTTAGAAGCGGCATAAGGACATCGAGAAAAATCAGGTCAAAGCATTCACTTTTTTGCGCAAGAATCAAATCATCTCCATTTTCATAGCAGTGGACAGAAAGAGAAATTGACTGGTGAATTGCCCATTGCTGTAAAAGAGATTTTGTTACTTCGCTTACTGCCACCTCATCATCACAAATTGCTATTTTCATATGCACCTCGATAGAATGATTTTTAATACAAAACAATGTTCCTCAACAGAAAAATGACATTGTCCATTTAACTGTTGTACATAGTATACAATACTTTTGGTTCCAATACCATGACCTTTTTTATCCGAAATTGGAATCCCGTCAATAAATTTTGGCATTGTTTCAATGGGATTTTTTATTTCCAACAGCAAAAGATTTTCCTTTTGCATAATTTGTAAGGAGACCCATTTTTCGCCTGATGTATGTTCTAGTGCGTGCAGTGCATTTTCCAGTGCATTAGATAAAATCGTACAGAGAGAGAGGTCCGGACACGGCAGGTCCTTTTGCACACAAATTTCTGGCAGGAAATTGATGTTTCGCTCAAGAAAACGTGTTTTATAAATGGAAATTACCGAGTTTAAAGTCTCATTTTTGCAGTATCTTGTGACAATTGTGTCATCATAAGCGGTGCCGATTTCCTGAATATAGGAAATGGCTTTTTCCGGATGATTCTGGTTTAGCATGGAGAGAATAAGATTTAGGTGGTGGCGCATATCGTGCCGCAAAATGGCAAGCGTCTGTTCGCTGTTACGGACCTGCTCAATTTCTTTTTGCAGCGATATTAGCTGCATTTCCATTCGGTCGCTGTACTGGCGGATTTCCGATTTTTTCTCGGATTCCTTAAAGTATACAAGCAGAAAAATGAGATAGCCGATACTAAAAGCAAATCCCATAAATTCAACAACGACTTTATTTCCGGAGTACAAAAGATTGGAAAATTTCGTTGAGGCATAATCAAAAATATAATAAATAAATGGAAGAAAGCCGATGATAACAAGCTCCTTATTTTCCTTTAAAAAAATAGTTTGTGTTGTCCGGCGGACAAATTTGAACAAGAAAAAGAATGTGATAAATGTTATAGCAATTCGTGTGCTATAGTACCAGACCGGATTCTTAGTAAGCGTAAGTGCAAAAAGTCCGATCCAGTTGCTGAACTGACAGCACAGATAGGCGGAAAAAACAGAAATACAACAGGATAAAAGTGAATAACGGTAACACAAAAACAAAAATAAAATGAGCGGAAGGTGTACCAAAACAGGGTAAAGCTGATTGGCAAACGCCGTGCCTGTAAAGAGGTTGATGCCCCAGTAAAAAAAAACATCCACCAATGCAAACAAAAGCAGTTTTCCGAAATTTTTCATGATTGGTTTTACACCAAGAAAAAACGCAGAAATGAAAATTCCGAAAAGCAGTGTTGTTAAATTGTGTATGCCGGTAAGTAGTTGTAAAATCATCTGTGGTATTCCTTTCGCTGCCGATTATCTGCCCTTATTATACGACATTAACTTTCACATGGCAATCCCGATTTGCTATTCACGCTGTATAATTACCATTCACGCAAATCGCCGGATAGCGAAAAATTATATGATAAAATAGAGAGCGAGAAAGGAGTGAGTGCGATGGGGAAAAACAGAAAATATATCGCAAAAATTTTTCACAGTCTGTTTGGCGTGGTATTTGTTTTCGCAGGCGTACTTTTATTTGGTACTTCGACAAAAGCAGCCGGAGATGTCACGCGTTATCGAACCGCATATCTGCAAAACTGCTGTCCGGGCATTCAGGTCGTTGCCCATGCGTATTTAGTAGGAAACGATAATGTGGCAAATTACTGGAAAACCATTGCCGTTGATAAGGTGCCTGTAAACACGAAAATTCAGGGGAAGACGATTGACCCGCAATATTTTCCGCAGGATAATATTGAGAATCTGAAACAGTTGTATTCATCCGTTCAGGGGTATCAGAATTTCACGTGGATTTCCGGTGCATATCTGGAAAATGAAGGCAGCAAGCTTCAAGTTGTCGCCTATGATAAAAATTACATTATTTACTGGAGCAATGGCTACCGCAGTTTCACGGAAAGTCCGGTTATGTGTAAACAGTATCTGCTTATGGCATCACATCCGCCGGGCTTTTACAGGCTGCCAAGGAGTGTGGTATGGCTGGATTGTGGACGAACAGAAAATGTAGTTCCGACAGGGGAGACGATTAAGAAAGAGGGAACCGGAAGAGTCACTTCGTCATTTATTGGAATCAGTCCGATTCCGGGAACAGCAGATTCCGGTGACGTTTACAAAGTAAAGGTAAATACCGAGTTAAATGTTGTTTCTACGGTGAAACTTCCATCCCGCACATCGGACACAACGGATACATATTACAAAATTTCTTTTAACGGAAAGAATGACGTAAATTATATGACGAGAAATCGTCCGGGATATTACTATGTAAAGAGTAAGTATATCAATCTTTACCGGGCAGACATGAAAACGCCGAGTAATCTGGTGGACTATCAAGTGAATTATCCGGTTACTTATGCGAATCAGAAAAGGGATATTAATGTGCAGGCAGCAGCTAATTCATCCAGTGAAGTTTTGGGATATCTGCAAAATGAGGCACAGGTTCAGGTGTATGAAAAAGAGAGCAACGCCAGCTGGGCAGCCATTTATTTTAACAGTCAGAAAGCTTATGTGCCTGCAAAATACTTGAAAAAAGTGGTAAAACCGGTAGTTCAGAAGCCGAAAAATGTGCCAAAGAATTTCCGTATTAAAACCATCAAAAACAATCAGTACGTTTTGAAGTGGGATAAATCGTCCGGCTGTAAGGATTATCAGATTATATACTGTAAAAATTCCTTTGGCAGTCTGACTTCAAAGAAAAATGTTCTTTATAAAAATAATCATTATAAGAAGAACACGATAACGGTGAAAAAGTCATATTTGAAAAAACGTACCTGCATTTACATTGCACTGGCGGCAAATTATGAAAATGGAACTTCGAAAAAAATCTGGCTGGATGTGTATGTGCCGGGGAAACCGAGAGCCTTAAAGAAAAAGCATTTGCAAATTTCTTCAAAAAAAATTAAAATAAAGCAGTACCCGGATTATGTAATGAAAATCCAGTACTCAACCAAGAAATCATTTAAAAAGGCGAAGACGGTCTCGAATAAGGGTAGACTGGTACGTGCGATTAAGAAATTGAAACGAAATACAACATACTATATCCGCTATTGCTCGAATACGGTAGTTGACACGGATGCCGGTCAGAAAAGTGTGTATGGACAATGGTCTAAGACTTTAAAAGTGAGAACAAAAGGGTAATGACACAGAGGAGATTTAATACATTATGAAGACAAGAGAAGAAGCACTAACCTATGGGTTATCCTTCCCAGACACATATCAGGACGCACCATTTCGAGATGCCAACTGGCAGCTTGTAAGAGTGAAAAAAAGTAAAAAAGTTTTTTTGTGGACTTATGAAAGGGAAGGACTTCTCTGTCTGAATGTAAAGGTAACGCCGGAGAGCAGAGATTTCTGGCGTGGTATTTATGGTTCCGTAGTACCGGGATGGCATCAGAACAAGGAACACTGGAATACGATTGTTTTGGATGGAACCATCCCGGATGCGGATGTTCGAAAAATGATTTATGAGAGTTATGAACTTGTCACGGATAATCCGACAAAACGGATTTATGAAGCAGTGAAAAAGATTCCGAAAGGGCATGTGGCAACTTACGGACAGGTTGCTGCCATGGCAGGAAATGAAAAAATGGCGCGTGCGGTTGGAAATGCGCTTCATAAAAATCCGGACCCGGACAACATCCCATGTTTCCGTGTGGTGAACAGTAGGGGAGAACTTTCGGGGGCTTTCGCTTTTGGCGGTGCCAATGTGCAGGCAGAACAGCTGATGGCAGACGGTATTGAAGTGGTAGATGGAAAAGTAGATTTGACCCGTTATGGAATCAAGTAAAAATCCGATATATAAAACAGAGTCATGGATGATAATATGAGATAAAAGGATTTATCGATGACAAAGTGAGGAATTTACATGAAAACAACTGGGGAAAGTTTCCCAATGACGAGCGGGAGCGTACAGGGCGTACAGGAGAGAGAGCAGGATATATGGAAAAAAGTGTGCGAACAATTGACGGACATAACTTCTGGTATGTCAGAGGAAGAAAAACAAGACTATGAGAAAAAGATTCGGGCAAAATTGCAACGAGGTGCGAACTTATCTGTAGAGGAGTTAAATTATCTGAGAATTCACAATCCCGAATTATATCGAAGTGCAATGCGTGTAAAAACAGCAAAACAACAACTGAAAGAGCAGTTAAGACACTGTAAATCGAAGCAGGAAGCAAATACTCTCATTGTCCGGGCAATTTCCAGAATCAGTGACAAAGACCCTGACAAAACATATCTGACAGCGGGATTGCGGAAAGTCGCAGAAGAATTCAAGAAAAGCTTCCGGTACGCCAGACTGCCGGAAACCAACGACCAGAAAAAAGATAAAAAAGCACATGGTAAGAAAAAACAGGATAAGAATTCATCCGATATGTTTGGCTCCTTATTACAAATGCTGACACTGGAGCCTTTGTTGAGCGAAAGCCTTCAAAACTTTATAGGGGTACAAAATTAACTCCCTTTCATCTTGCTTAGCCCCCTGTTTTAGTGGTATAATCTGCTTATAAAAATAATTGATAAAAAATATCAAAAGGGGGCTTTTATAATGGAAAAACAGATATTTACAAACGAGGTTATTTTATCTTGGCTTCAATATTATGCAAAGAATACAACAATTGATTTGGAACATGTGAAAATTATTGATATTACAAAGAAAAACAAGAATGTAATTCCTACAGTTGAATCCCACAAAACGACAATGGTATTTACCAATGCAGGAATTGACGATATTTTTTACCGCTTGTGGAATGCCGGGCTTGGTGAGTGTGAGGTTTGGTACAATGACGGTTCAGAACCGGACGGACCGATTTTGAACAGTCAGGTAAAGGATATGATTAACCGTGGAATCAATGCTTCTGCCGGAATGCTGATTGTCAATCCAAATGCGAGAAACACGGCAAAAATCGGCATTGGCAATGAATTTTTCAAAAAGGGCTCTATTCAGTATGTGGGAAGTGAGATTCGTGCTGTTATTTTAAATAAAATGATGGTGGATACGCAGGACGATGTCTGTGTTATCGGAGGAGAGAGTATTGCCATTGAGACCGCTCTTTTGGCTCCGGAAGGAACGGTTATTGCTGTTGAATATAGTGCTACAGACCGTGATACAATGGAGGAAAATGTAGACCATTTTGGGTTGCAGAATGTAAAAATTATTGACCACGTGGATGAAGAAACAATGCGTGACTGTCCGGTTCCTTCGACGGTATTCATGGTAGCCAGCGCAAGTATGAATCAGGAACTTGAGTATTTTGTTAAGAAGAATCCAAATGTTCATGTTGTCATTTATACGTTGGATTTTCAGGTGGCAGCAGGAGCTGGTGAGATGCTTTCGAAATTGGGAATTCAGGATGTGGAGACAATTCAGATTGCGGTTTCCAGATTGTCTGCAAATCATTCCTTTAAACAGCAGCCGGCTCCTTGGATAATTACGGGTAGAGGAGAATAAGTTCTATGATATTACAAGAAGGAAAAAAGAAAAACAGCTACATTATTGAGGGGCTTTTCCTTCCGCTTCAAACGGAGAAAAGATTGGAAGCACTTGGCATGACGAAGGGAACTCCGGTGGAAGTTTTAAACCGGAAGCGAAGTGGAACGATGATTGTGCGTGTGCGAGGAACGCGTTTTGCATTAGGCAGGGGGATAACCGGGAAAATTGAAGTCGCGGAGGATAAAAAACAATGAGTGAAAATTTGGTAGTAGGTTTTATTGGCAATCCAAATTGTGGAAAAACAACGTTGTTTAACGCTTTTACCGGTGCCAATTTAAAGGTGGCAAACTGGCCTGGTGTAACGGTTGAGAAAGTAGAGGGTGCGCTAAAATACCATAATAATACATATCGGCTTGTAGATTTGCCGGGAACATACAGTCTTACTTCTTATACGATGGAGGAACAAGTGAGCAGACAGTATATTCTAAGTGATGAGGTTGACGTTATTGTGGATGTGGCAGATGCATCTTCACTGGAACGAAATTTGTATTTGACGCTGCAGCTTTTAGAGCTTGGAAAGCCGGTTGTGTTAGCGTTAAATATGATGGATATTGTGGAAAAGCGTGGAATGGAAATTGATTTGCATCGTCTGCCGGAGATGCTTGGAATTCCGGTTATTCCTGTGTCTGCCAGAAAACGTACCGGACTTGAAATTCTGATGCATGCTGTGTCGCATCACAAGGATGCGGTTATGCCGGATAAACTCGTTCATCATCATACAATGCCATCACATCACAAACATGACCATCATGCCGATCATGCCATGGTATATAGTGATGAAATTGAAGATAAGATTGATAGTATTTCGGATGCTTTGCAGAAACGGTATCCCGAAATAATTCATGTACGATGGTGTGCAATTAAACTCTTAGAAGGAGATAAAGAAATTTCTGAAAAATATCCGGTTGATTTGCCACAAGTGCTTGACCGCAGTTATGAATCAGAAATTATTAACCAGAAATATGAATTCATTGAAGAAATTGTTCAGGAAGTGTTGGTAAACAAAGAGGAGAAGGCGCAGTCAACGGATAAAGCTGACCGTATTTTGACTCATCCGATTTTCGGAATTCCGATTTTTTTAGGGATTATGGCACTTGTATTTCTGCTGACCTTTACGGTGGGAGATTTTATATCCGGGTACTTTGAATTGGCAGTAGAATGGTTAAGTGGATTTATTTCAAACGCATTGGCAGCATGGCAGGTTAATCCGGCGGTTACATCGCTTTTGGTAGATGGAATTATAGCTGGTGTAGGTGGTATATTGACATTTTTGCCTAATATTTTTATTTTGTTTTTGGCACTTGCTTTTTTGGAAGATAGTGGATACATGGCAAGAGTGGCTTATGTTATGGACGGCATTATGGGGCGGATTGGGTTATCCGGCCGTGCCTTTATTCCGATGATTCTCGGATTTGGGTGTTCGGTGCCGGCAGTCATGGCGTCAAGGGCATTAGAAGATAACAAGGATCGTATGAAAACAATGTTAGTCACGCCTTTTATGTCATGCAGCGCAAGGCTTCCAATTTACATTTTGTTTTCGCAGATGTTTTTTGGGGAAAATGCAATGATAGCAGCTTACTCAATGTATGTCATTGGGTTAGTTGTTGCTGTTTTTGTTGCTTTTATTCTTCATATTGTAGATAAAAAAGAAGCAAATGGAATGCTTATTATTGAATTGCCGGAGTATAAAGCACCAAGTGCCCGTACGATTTGGATTTATGTTTGGGAGAAAGTAAAAGATTATTTGACGAAGGCCGGAACCGTAATTTTCCTTGCTTCTATTGCTATGTGGCTTCTTTTAAATTTTGGAATACATGGTTACACAAATGAGATGTCGGAAAGTTTTGGAGCAGCAATCGGACATTTTATCGTGCCTGTGTTAAAACCGATTGGTCTTGGTTACTGGCAGATAGCCGTGGCCTTGATTGCCGGAATATCGGCAAAGGAAGTTGTTGTATCAAGTTGTGCTGTTTTGTTTGGAATAGCAAATGTAAATTCGGCAGCCGGTATGGGAGCGCTGCATCAGGCACTTGGTGCAGCCGGATTTGGTATGGTAAATGCCTATTGTCTTATGATTTTTTGCCTGCTGTATATCCCTTGTTTTGCTACGCTGGCAACGATTCGTAAGGAAAGCGGAAGTATTAAATTTATGTTTTTAGCAGCCGGATTTCAGCTGGTTATGGCATGGCTTGCATCATTTGTGGTATTTCAGATTTTTTAGTACATTTTTAGATAAAGTTTCCTTTACACTTGGTAGTAAACGTCGTATAATTTGAGTGTAAAATATAGCGTTTTCCTTATAAGGAAAATTTATATGCTATCAAGGAGGATTTATATGCAGAAGAAGCAGGCAAAAGTTTTTGCAGGATTGTTAAGTATGTCCTTAGCTGTTTCCCTTATGACACCGTTGCAAGGTGTTTCCGGTCAAGCAGCAAGAAGAAAAATTGCACTGTCCAAAAAGAGTGTTACGATGACAGTGGGACAGAAGAAGACAATTCGTATCAAAAACGCAAAAGGAAAGCGTATCAAATGGAGTATTAAGAAAAAAAGCATTGCAAGTTACAAAAAGAGCGGTAAGTATGCTGTAAAACTGACCGCAAAGAAAAAGGGAACAACGACCCTTACCTGCAAGGTGAAAAATGGCAAGTGGAAGAGTTACAGGTGTAAAGTTAAAGTCAAAAAGGCTACACTTGTCCGTACGCCGGTGGCAACAAATGATGTCGTAAAAACAACGGAAAAACCGAGTTCTACTGCGGTAGTTACGATGCCTTCTGTTCCTACACAAACTCCGACGGATGGACAGGATAAACCGCAGGAGCCAGAAAAAACACCGACGGCGGCGACCCCGACAGCAACACCAACGGCAAAGCCAACGGCGACCCCGACGGTAACACCAACGGTAACACCGACGGCAAAGCCAACAGCAACACCAACGGCAAAGCCAACAGCAACACCAACAGCAACACCGGCAGGTGAATTTGCAGAAAAAACGTATTTGTCTACCGGTTTTGAAGACGGAACGGATGGATTTACCGGACGTGGAGCAGCAAAAGTAGCAGTGGCTTCCGGCGGAAGAAGTGGAAATTGTCTTTCTGTAACCGGACGTACGAGCACATGGAACGGAGCTGAATTGAATGTAACGGATTCGATTGTGAAGGGTGCAACGTATTCGATTTCGGTATGGGTAAAGCAGACAACGGACTCTGACCAAAAAGTTAAGTTATCAGCGAATCTGACGGTTTCCGGTCAAAGTAGTTATCCGGCAATCAAGGATGAAACAACATTGAAATCCGGTGTTTGGACTAAAATTGAGGGTACTTATGAGGTTCCGGAGTCATTTTCTAAATTAACATTTTATGTCGAGGGACCATCCGGTAATTTTGATTTTCTTGTGGATGATCTTACCATTACACAGACAACAGCGGGAAAAGAACCATTTAATCCGGAAGGACTTACGAGTATCAAGGATACTTACAGTGGAATTTTTGAACGCATGGGTAATGTAGTAAGTTACAATACTTCATGGAATAATGGTTATCAGATGCAGAGTGATGATACGATGAAGTTTGTGAAACATCATTTTAACAGTTACACATTGGAAAATGAGTTAAAACCGGAGCAGGTTTTATCGAATTGGAGTGGTACGATTTCGGTCAGTGAGGCAAAGAATCTAGGATATGTAATTCCAGATGGTTACACCGAATCGACTGTTGCTAAACTGAATTTTGACAGTGTAGATAAGATTCTGGAAATTGCAAATAATTATGGCATTCAGATGCGAGGACATGTGATGCAGTGGCATCAGCAGACATCACCGCGTTTCTTTCACGAAGGATATGATGCGAATAATGATATTGTGACCAAAGCAATGATGGATAAGCGAATTGAGTTTTATATTCGTACCGTGATGAAACATGTGATGGACAAGGAGAAGAGTTTGACCGGAAAAGCAGGTTCTCTTGTTTATTGCTGGGATATCACGAATGAGTACACACACCGCACCAATCAGCCATCCGATACAACATGGGTTGATGTTTATGGTGACATGGGCTTGAAACCAACCTATGTGAAAAAGGCTTACGAAGTAGCTTATGATGAGTTGAAACAGTACGGTCTGCAGAAAGATATTACGTTGTTCTATAATGATTATAATGAATATGATGTTGCGGATGAAATTGTAGAACTCATCAATTACATTAATGAAGGAGAAGAAGCAAAAATTTGCGGTGGAATCGGTATGCAGAGCCATATTACTGTGAATTATCCGTCTCTTGAAAAATATGGAACAGCAGTGGATAAGTTTTTGGCAACCGGACTTCAGGTTCAGGTTACAGAATTGGATATCGGAATCGAAGATGGACAGACAGAAGAGGATCTGGCAAATCATTATTCCGATATTATGAAACTGCTTATTTCCAAACAGAAAAACCGCGATAAAACGGTAAATGCCCGCGGAATCACAGGTGTTACGGTATGGGGACTCTATGATGCGATTTCATGGAGAAAACCTACTTCATGTCTGTTATTTGGAGAAAGTTTAGAAGATCCAAAACCGGCATTTTATTCTTTCTTAGAGGCTGCGACAAAATAATAGCAATTACGACAGTTTTATAACCGCTTTGACAGTGATTATGGAAAGTGCAGTTTGAATATGATAGAATAAATCCAATTTATGAAATTGCGAAAGGAGATTTATACATATGAAATATTCAATTGAAGGAGCACCGTTGCCGGTAGTTATTTGTGATTTGGAGGCAGGCGAGTCCATGATTACGGAAAAAGGAGCTATGTCTTGGATGACGCCAAACATGAAGATGGAGACATCCGGCGGCGGAATGGGAAAAATGATTGGTCGTATGTTCAGCGGGGAAAATATGTTCCAGAACCGTTATACAGCAGAAGGCGGAGCCGGACAGATTGCATACGCTTCCAGTTTTCCGGGGTCGATTTTGGCATTTGAAATTGGAAATGGAAATGAGATAATTGCACAGAAGAGCGCATTTCTTGCTTCTACGGATGGAGTGACATTATCGGTTGCGTTTCAGAAAAAATTAGGTGGCGGTCTGTTTGGTGGCGAAGGTTTTATTATGCAGAGACTTTCCGGCAACGGTACGGCTTTTGTAGAAATTGATGGTTATGTAAAGGAATATGAGCTGGCAGCAGGGCAGCAGATGATTATTGATACCGGCTACTTAGCTGCGATGGATGCAACCTGTACGATGGATATTACAACCGTTAAGGGACTGAAAAATAAAGTGCTTGGTGGAGAAGGATTCTTTAACACCGTAGTGACCGGTCCCGGTAAGATTTATCTGCAGTCGATGCCGATTAACCAGATGGCAGGCGTTCTGCAACCATTTTTATCAACAAACAAATAATCTTTTACAAAGGGTGAATCTCTTGCTATAATAGACATGAAAATGTGTTAAAGGAGATGATTCCAATGGTAAAAACCGTGTTAAAAATTGACGGTATGATGTGTGGCATGTGTGAATCGCATATGAATGATTTGATTCGCAAGCATTGTAAGGTGAAGAAAGTTTCTTCCTCTGCAAAAAAAGGAGAAACTGTTGTAATCAGCGAGGAAGCGTTAGATATTCCTATGCTGGAAAAGGAAATTAAAGAAATTGGTTATGAATTAGTTTCCCATACAAGTGAGCCTTATGAGAAAAAAGGATTGTTCCGTCGATAAGAATTACTCGATTTTATCTCCGATTACGGTATGCAATGTGTGTTCCGTAATCGGAGTTTTTTTATTGGTAAAAGACCGGTAATCTGAAGGAGAAAATCCGGTCTGTCGTTTGAAAAGTTTGGAAAAAATAAAAGTCGTCTGTCCGATATATGAGGGTCTCAAAATCCTAAACAACAAAAATTAAAATCCTGCACCCATTTTCCCATCCAAATCGTGTATTATATAGAAAGTAATTATTTTCTACCATGCATGCAAAAGAAATTGTAGTAAAGGAGTATCAGGCAATGATAAATAAATATGCCGGGATAGAGTATGAGGACGTCGTGCGGCAGTATGCAGATGACATAACCAGACTATGTGTTGTCTGGACGCAGAATGAGGAAGCGGCAAAGGACTGCTTTCAAAATACGTTTCTGAAACTCTACCAGACCGAACAAACCTTTCGAGAGGAAGAACATATAAAAGCGTGGCTATATACAGTTGCGCGAAATGAATGCAGAGATTACCACAGGCAGTTCTGGAATCGAAAAGTGGATATTGGATATGTGCCACAGGAGAACCAAAAGGCTGGCTCTTTGCAAATAGAAGATGAAGAAACAGAGCAGCTTGTTGTGGCTCTGCGAAAATTACCTTTTCGATACCGTGAAGTAATTGTGCTTTATTATTATGAAGAATATGGCACGGGTGAAATTGCAAAAATGCTGCATACAAGTGTGAATACGGTGAAATCAAGACTTCGCAGAGGCAGAGAAAAACTCGCTGCTATCATGAAAAATTAACAGGGATTAAACAGGAGGCATAATGATGGATATTAAAAAAATAGATAAGATTAAAGCCCCGGAAGACTGGGTGGAAGAGGCACTGAATCCGGAAAAGATACAGGGTATTTCCCATAGGAGAAATTCAATGAAAAAACTTCGGACAGCGGCTGCGGCGGTAGTGATTTTCCTTTTGTGCGGAACTTTTGTAACTGTGGCGGCAACGAAATCCAATGTGTTTCAATCGCTTTTGGAAAATATGTTTGGCAAGGAAAATGTCACCGAGGTGGAGTTAAATCCAGAACCAACGAAACAGGTGGCAGACGTTAAGGCGGAAAAAGATGGCACGATACAATTACAGGAAAACATGATGGTGGTCGGAGAGAAAGAAAGTTTTATCAGTGAATATCATTTTGAGGGAGATGAGGAAAAAGTAGACCATGTGTACACAATAGTTTCCAATGGATTAAAGAAAATGACACCGGTTGCTTTTGAAAGTGTACTTGACGGGGAAAAATGCGGTTTTCAATATGTGGCAAGCGGCAACGAAATTTATGCCTTTAATTACACGGGAGGAATTACCGAGATTTTCTCTTATTATAAAAACGGCATAATTTACGGTGTAAGAGAAGAAAAAAATGCGACAAAAGGTTATTTGGTGGAAATCAATCTGGCAGAGAAAACGCTGAAAAAAATATCCGGCGGTAACATGATATGCAATTTTGTTATGTCACCGGAAGGTAGTAAAATTTTGTGCAATCACAGGGGAGACGGCTACTGGTCAGTCTTTGATATTGCTTCGAAGACGGAGAAAAAAATAAGTCAGAAACTCGTGAATGGATATGCCAGAACAACAGAAATTGAGTTTTTGGATGAAAACCGAATTTTAACCTACGGTGAGTCAATTTTTAAAAACAGTACAGAAGAGGATTCTACATGCGTAGTAAATTTACAGACCATGAGAATTGAGAAGAAATATTCAGGTGTCGGCCTTGTTAATATGAAATGGTCTTACCGTTACCACCACAAAAAGAAATCACTGGAATTTTATGAAATTACCGGAAATCAGTCATTTACCATTCCGGATGTTAAGGATAGTGGCGATGTAATTGATGTAAGTGGTGATTATGTATTATTTGGAAATCTAGAGGAGAAAAAACAGGCGGTTTATCTCGTTCAACTCACAAATCATACGTGGAAGAAGATGAATATTCCGAGGAAATTAAGAAATGATATGGAAATTCATCTGGTGAAAACGCAGAAGAAAATTTTGATAACAAATAAAAAGAGGGCGTATTTGGTGGATGTGAGTGCGCTGTAAATAGATACGGTCAGAGGCATAAAAATAAAAACACATTGCAAAGGGAAGCGATGTGTTTTTATTTTGGAAGTGTTTCTTTACTTCTTGTGTAGGGCTTTTTCTCATCGGTAAGTTCCGCAAGGTAATCCATGCTTGTATTGTAATAGACAGCAAGTCGCCTTAGCACTTCAATCGGCATGCTCCGGCTGTCTGTTTCATAATGTGAGTACGTACGCTGGCTAATGTGTAAGTAGTCTGCAATGTCTGTTTGTTTTAAATCGTGGTCTTCTCGCAAATCACGAATACGCTGCATTTTCATGTAAAAAACCTCCTAGGATTAAGGGTGATTTTAAACGGATGAAATCCGAGCAAAATTTAATAATATTATAAATTGAACGTAGTGTATATGATAATGCTAGAACAAAATGGACTATTGAACCATAGAACCATAGAACAATATGCGCTATGATGTAGGCATGAATTAACAAAAATTGGAGGGGATTGTTATGAAAAAGATGTGGAAAGGGGGAGTTTTATTCGTGCTCTGTGTACTGTGTCTTTATACTGCAAACGAGGCAAAAGCAACGAGCAAAACTTCAGATGAAGCAATCAATTGGGTGAAATCACAAGTGGGTAATTCGATTGATGCGGATGGTGCTTACGGTGCCCAATGCGTGGATTTGATTCGGGCATATTATAATTTTTTAGGAGTTGCACAAGTTAGAGGAAATGGATGCGATTATGCAACGAATCAACTTCCGAGCGGATGGACAAGGATAAAGGGAGCACAGCCGCAAAAAGGCGATATTTTGGTGTATACCGGTGGGTATGGTCATGTAGCAATATATGAATCGGACTATGTTACATATCATCAGAATTATAATGGGAAAAAGAAAGTTACACGAGAGGCATTTGCGGATAATAGTCCGGCATATATCACGAATTATACACCATATTGGGGTGTTGTTAGACCTAATTTTTCTTCTGGAAATATTGGTGCATATGGAGAAATGATAACGCCGACGATACATACGGATAAGGAAGTATACAATGTTGGGGAAACTGCTAATATATCGTGGGCGGCAACATCGCCAAATAGTGATTTTTATCAATATTGGCTTATTATAGTAAATGAGACAACAAAGCAACAAATTTTTGGAGGGGACCCAGGTGTTGCAAGAAACCCTGCTATAAATAGTAAAAGTTTAGTGTTGCCAAGTGCGGGAAGATATTATATAAAGATATATTCTGTGCCCTTTAATAATAAAGAAAGTCGACAAAAATTAGCAACAAAATACATATCAGTAGGTGCATATGGAGAAATGACGACACCAACGATACAAACGGATAAAGAAATATATAATGTAGGAGAAAACGTAAAAATATCATGGAAAGCAACGTCAGCTAATAGTGATTTTGCTCAATATTGGCTTGTTATAGTAAATGAGACGACAAAACAGAAAGTTTATGGAGGTGACCCAGGTGTTGCACAAAATCCGTCTGTAAATCAAAAAACAGTAACTTTATCAAGTGCAGGAAGATATTATATTAAAATATACTCAGTGCCTTTTTATGGTAAGGAAAGTCGTCAAAAGATGGCAACGAAACATATTGAGGTATCTAACAAAACATACACAAGTGCTAATAATGTTACAGAAAGTAAACTAGATACGGTAAAGGAACAAGTCTATCGAAAAACAGGGATGACGCAAGCGGAAATAAAAAAATCATCAAGTAAAAAAGGATGCTTAAAGCTATTCTTGGGGAAAGTTACTGGCGCTAAAGGTTACTAGCTTCAGTACGCTATGAATAAAAAGTTCAAAAAGAAAAAGAGCATACAGACCAAGAAAACCAAGTACACCATTAAGAAATTGAAAAAGAAGAAAACGTATTATATTCGTGTTCGTGCTTACAAGATGAATGGTAAGAAAAAGGTGTATGGTAAGTGGAGCACAGTGAAAAAAGTTAAGGTGAAAAAGTAAAAAAATCAAATCATAAAATCAATCAGAAAGAGAGGTATTTCTATGAGAAACAGTAAATTAATTCAAAAGGCGGGGACATTGTTCTTGACACTTTCGTTGATGGCGTCTGTGTGCCCGATTGCGGCAAAAGCTACGGAAAATAACAGTGTAGCAAATCCATCAACCAAGAAAAATGTTACAATTTCAGGTAGTGATAACGCGACGGGAAAATTAAATAATCCTTTGGTGAAAGCATCGACTACAACATGGAATAGTGTGACGTTTGGCAACTATTGGAAGACAGGAGCTAATCAGGATGGAAGGCAGCCAATTCAGTGGCGCGTTCTTTCGGTAAATGGGGATGATATGTATCTTCTTTCAGAGCAAAATTTGGATGTACAGCAGTATAATGATAAAGCACAAAATGAGTCGGGACTTCGTGTGGAATGGCAGGATTGTTCCTTGAATAAGTGGTTGAATGAAACATTTTTGAATGAGGCATTTTCTGATGTTGAGCAGACCGCAATAATAGGGACAACGGAAAAAGTTAGTCTTTTGTCAGAGCAGGAGATCAAGGATAAGAAATACGAATTTAGTTCAAATAAGGCTTGCAAGACAGAGGGAACAGCATATGCACACCAATCGTTAGGAAATGAAGATAATGAGATAAAGGACTCCTGATGGACTAAAACAACTGAGGGAAATGCTTTTGGCAAATGCGTTGATTCGAGTGGACGTGTTATCAGCAAAAATATCACATTAAAAGCAGGAATTCGTCCGGTGATTCATTTGAAAAAAACTTCTGATTTGTGGAAAAATTCAGAAAAAATTGTTATGTATAACGATTTTAATTCACAATGGGATTGTGTTTATTTTGGAAATTATTATCAAAACGACGCCAAGAAAAAGCAACCGATTAAGTGGCGAGTTCTTTCTGTAAATGGCGATGATGTGTTTATGATTTCAAATCGAAGTTTGGATTATTAAAAGTATAGCGAAAACTTGTCAGAAAACAGTAATGATGTATGGGAGAAAAGTTCGTTGCGAAGCTGGTTAAATACAACTTTTTTTAAGGAAGCATTTAATGCGACAGAGCAGGCAGCAATTAAAAATTCATCTGAAACAAATGACAAATTATTTTTATTGTCTGCGACAGAAATGAGTGTTATGTCATATGGGCTTGGTGGAGATATGGCAGCGGCACGTCCAACAGAATATGCTAAAAGTCGTGGTGCGACAAGTTATGATATGAAAGGCTCACGCAATTATGGATTTGGAGCGTGGATGTTACGCGATATGGTCAATGCGGGAGGCGAAACGGTGATTCGTTGTGTTTCACCGTTTGGAGATGTAGGGGCTTGTGATGGCGAATTGGCGGTTCGTCCGGTTCTTCGCATAAGTATATCTTCTGGGGCATGGACTTCGGCAGGAAAATTAGCTGGTTTGGATGATGGGGGTATAGACCAATATTCTGAGTCAATTACAAAGAACAACCAAAATGCTTCCAAAGTAACAGTAACAGCTCCTTTAAAAGTGAATCTTTCTACTGTGAAAAATGCAAAAGGAAAGATAATCAATGTAAAATGGAAGAAAGTCAAAGGTGCCAAAGGTTACCAGCTCCAGTATGCTTTGAATAAAAAGTTCAAAAAGAAAAAGAGCATACAGACCAAGAAAACCAAGTACACCATTAAGAAACTGAAAAAGAAGAAAACGTATTACATTCGTGTCCGTGCCTATAAAATGAATGGTAAGAAAAAGGTGTACGGTAAGTGGAGCAAGGTGAAAAAAGTCAAGATAAAGAAGTAACATAAGGAAGTAATATAAGACGGGTTAAAAAAACTTTGAGCGTAGAACGCCCCTCCTATTGGGGGTGTCGTTTTACGCTCTTTTTATATGCTGGAATTTGGCTTGTTTGGCACGATTTAGGCCTCTTTTTAAGGGGCGTAAGTCGCTTGACGATTGTAAGTAAATATATTGACTTTGTAATGCAACTGTGCTAGTATATATACAAACAAGGGTGGGGCGCAGATGTTCTCCTTGTAATGATAGAAACAAAAGAATTTGACTAATTAAGGAGGATACCATTTGGGATCAAAAGATTTAGCAGAGAAAAATTTACTACAATACAAAGATGTTTTTTCAGACATTGTAAACGTAAACTTATTTGGTGGCAGATGTTATGTGTCAGCGAAAGAGTTGTCGCGGGAACCCGGCGAGTTGATTACGAAAGCCGTATCAGATGATAAACTTCGGCAGTTACAGATGGATGTGCCGATGAAGTGTAAGAAGCACAATAGAAGTTTTTTCTTATGTCTGGAAAATCAGAGTGACAAAAACAACGTTATGCCGGTGCGAGATATGGGATACCAGCATGCCAAATATATGGAGCAGATAAAGGAAGTGAAGGAAAGTAATCGGAAAACTGGAAATTATCCAAACCCGATGACAAAGGAACTTAACGATTCCCAGAAGTTAAGCCCGGTCATTACTTTGGTTTTGAATTACAGTCAGAATGAATGGGGAAAGCCAAGATGTCTGAATGATATGCTGGAATTTCCGGAAGACATTGGTGAGGAACTTACAAAATGGATACCCTCGTATTCGGTTTGTGTGATTAACCTTGCCAGTCAGCCGGAAACGACAATTCGCCAGTATCAATCGGATTTTAAATACATAGTCCGTTACCTGTCCTGTGGAAATGACAGAAGAAAACTGGATGAATATTTCCAAACAACGGAGTTTCAATTAGACCACCCGGAAGCATTTTTAGATTGGCTGTCTGCGGTGACAAACGACACGAGATATCGGAAAGCAAAGGAATTAATTGAAGAAACTGAAGGAAAAGGAGGAAAAATCAATATGTGTGTATTATTAGATATGTATGAGGAACGAGGAGTAGAGAAAGGAATTTCACAAGGAATCTCACAAGGAATTGAGGAAATCAACACATTATATCATTGCTTGTTAGCAGATCATCGAATGGAAGATATACAAAAAGCAATCATGGATACAGACTATCAGAAGGAATTGTTGCGGGAGTATGGGATAGGAGAGTAAGAGGAGGATATTATTTGGGAGCAAAAGATTTAGCAGAGAAAAATTTACTACAATACAAAGATGTATTTTCAGACATTGTAAATGTAAACTTATTTGGTGGCAGATGTTATGTGTCAGCGAAAGAGTTGTCGCGGGAACCCGGCGAGTTGATTATGAAAACCGTCTCGGATAAAAATCTTCGGCAGCTACAGATGGATGTTCCGATGAAGTGTAAGAAGAACAATAGAAGTTTTTTCTTATGTCTGGAAAATCAAAGTGACAAAAATAATATTATGCCGGTGCGTGATATGGGATACCAGCACGCCAAATATATGGAGCAGATCAAGGAAGCGAAAGAAAGTAATCGAAAAACCGGCAATTATCCAACCCCGATGACAAAAGAACTTAACGATTCACAGAAGTTAAGCCCGGTCATCACTCTGGTTTTGAATTACAGTCAGAAAGAATGGAAAAAGCCAAGGTGTTTGAATGATATGTTGGAATTTCCGGAGGATATTGGTGAGGAACTTACAAAATGGATTCCAGAGCATCCCATTTGTATTATTAACCTTGCCAGTCAGTCAGAAACGACAATCCGCCAGTATCAATCAGATTTTAAATACATAGTCCGTTATCTGTCCTGTGGAAATGACAGAAAGAAACTGGATGAATATTTTCAAACAACGGAGTTTGAATTAGACCATCCGGAGGCGTTTTTAGATTGGCTGTCGGCGGTGACAAATGACAGGAGATATCGGAAAGCAAAGGAATTAATTGAAGAAACTGAAGGAAAAGGAGGGAAAAGCAATATGTGTGTATTATTAGATATGTATGAGGAACGAGGAATACAGAAAGGTATAGCCCAAGGAGAAGCACGTGGAATAAAGAAAGGGATTGTCCAAGGAGAGGCGCGTGGAATGGCAAAGGGAATTTCGCAAGGGATCGAGGAAATCAACACATTATATCATTGTTTATTAGCAGATCATCGAATGGAAGATATACAAAAAGCAATCATGGATACAGAATACCAAAAGGAATTGCTGTGTGAATATGGGATAGGAGAGTAAGAGGAGGATACCATTTGGGAGCAAAAGATTTAGCAGAGAAAAATTTACTACAATACAAAGA